>JAGDBH010000330.1 GCA_017959135.1 Succinivibrio sp.
AAAAAAGATACAGCCTTCCGGCTGTATCTTTCTACACGTTTACGATAGTTTGCATTTAGCATTATCTTAAGAGTGACAGAACACCCTGTGTTGACTGATTTGCCTGAGCCAGCATAGACTGACCAGCCTGCTGAAGAATAGAGCTCTTCGAGTACTTAACCATTTCATCAGCCATGTCAACATCACGGATACGGCTCTCAGCTGCCTGCAGGTTCTCTGATGTGTTGTCTGCATTTGCAATGGTATGCTCAAGTCTGTTCTGGATTGCACCAAGATTTGATCTAGCGTTGGAAACGCTTCCCAATGCCTTATCAACATTACTGATAAATGCTGTTGCGGCAGCATAGGTACCCATCTGACCATCAGCATTAGCAACTCCTAAACCAGAAGATGTCATTGCACTGATACTGATAGAAATGCTCTGATCCTTATTTGCACCAACCTGAAGGTGCTTACCCTTGAAGTTTCCATCAAGAAGATTCATTGTATTGAACTGAGTCTGGCTTGCAATTCTGTCAATCTCTGCTACAAGCTGAGTCTGCTCAGCTGCAATAGCAGTACGATCTGCATCAACATTGGTATCGTTAGCTGCCTGAACGGTAAGCTCTCTCATTCTCTGAAGAACTGAATGAATCTCGTTCATTGCACCTTCTGCTGTCTGGATAAGTGATACACCATCCTGAGCATTGGTAGAAGCCTGATTAAGACCTCTGATCTGTCCACGCATCTTCTCTGAAATAGAGAGGCCTGCTGCGTCATCGCCTGCACGGTTAATCCTGTAACCGCTTGATAACTTCTCTGTTGACTTTGCTAAACTTGAGTTTGATACTCCCAGCTGTCTGTTTGCGTTAAGGGCTGTCATGTTGTGTTGTACTATCATAATTTTTCCTCCTTGAATGTGTAGTGGCTTCCTTGCCACATTATTTTAGTTGATGACCACCCGGTCCGTACTCCCGTTTGATCTATGTAAAGGCTTTGTGCCTTACATTTTATTTATCGGCAGGTCTTAGAGATTACTTAACCCCTTTTTTAATTTTTTTATTTATTTTTTGAGATCAGTCTCTTTTGCTTTGAGGTTGTTCTCTTTCTGCCTGACATTTATTATATCGGATGCTTATCTAAAATACTTAACCCCTTTACAAAAACTTTTTTCATCATTTTTTGCTATCTAGGAAATATGAATCTCCATCCTGGTGACGATTGCTCATATTCTTATAATATGCTGCGGCTGTACGAGAACTGGTGCGGAAATCTCTGCCCTTCTGCCTACCTTTTGTAAGGTGCATTGTAAGCTTTACCCTGTTCTTTTCTTCTAAGGCCTGAAGTTCCATAGACAGATCTGTCTGCTTTTTTATCAATTCCTTTGCTTGGGTAATTTCTGACTCATAATCTTTAGGGCAGGTTGTAACGCTATCTTTTACTTTTTCATACATTTCCATAAAACCTTCATCCAGTTTAAGTAAGGCATCAATTGACTTTTGTTTTTCATCTATTGTTTTATCAAACTCATCTGCTTCAAATTCTTCATTTCCCAGAATTTCTGCCTGTTTTAACGTTATTGCTTTAAGGTTTCCGAGTAACAACTCTTTTTTCTTTAATGTATCTACCATGATATTTAAATACGTAACCTTCTCACTGTCTCTCATTACTATACCCCTTTTCAGCTTTATACTAAATTCACTAATTGCTATTATTTTTATATCATATTTTTAAAACAAAAACAAGCAGAAGAAGTAATTTCCCTCTGCTTGTTTTCTCATATAATGAAACGCTCTTTACGCACCAGCTGACACATATCTTATCTGGCCTTCACCGCCGGTTGAACGGTTAAGTTTCATAACCTCTTTCCAAGTATCTCTCATCTCGCGAATAAGGCGGGTAGCATCCTCAAGCACCTCAGCATCCTTATGCATATTGGCTTCTACAAGTCTTCTGTAGATCCAATCATAAACTCTCTCAAAATCCTGTGCTACAGGATACTTA
>JAGDBH010000331.1 GCA_017959135.1 Succinivibrio sp.
AGGCAAGAGCAATATCGATAATCTTGTCATCTGATGAGCCTAAAAGCAGTGCCGCTTTCTGAATTCTAAGCTTCTTTAGATACTGAATCGGAGGCATTCCTACGGTTTTGTTGAAACAGCGAAGACATTCAGTAGTACTGATTCTGGATACCTTTGGAATATCCTCTATCTCAAGTTTCGCGGTTAGATTCTGAGTACGATAAGCCAGCATTTTTTTTACTCGAAGGATTGATTTATCAGGCACATTATAGTTGTTCTCAGAAGTATGAATAACCTGATAAGCAAGACACTGAACAGCCTTAGCCAGAGAATTAGTAACATCTATCTCATAACCGAAATCCCCTTTTATATAACTTTCAAAGGCACTTTTTGTATATGAAAGAAGCTGTCTGTGAAAAGGGATATCCTCGGTTAAATGAAGTCCGGCAAAGCTATCGCCGTTTATCAGAGGTTCCAGATATTTTCTGTAGATATCGCTTTCAGGATTTGAAGAAATAACCGATGGATGAAATACCACTGTGTGAGAGATATAGTCTTTATCAGGAAAAACCGCATGAAGTCTTGCTGAGTTTACAAAGAATCCTTCACCTTTTCTTACGGTAAATACCATCGACTCAATAGTAATCTTGGCCTCCCCTGCCTCAACATATTCAAGCTCAAGATGATCATGCCAGTGCCATGGAACTTCAGATGAATTAGGAACCTTTGAGTAAAAACCAACAGGAAAATTTTTCGTACCGTGTTTTACAAGCTCAAGTCCGGATGCATCAGTCGCACACATACAGTCGGTGATTTTTGATTGAGAATTTTCCATCTGTTGACATTCCGATAATATTTTGTGTTTTGGTGATTTTGTCCTATATTTTTGGCTATTTTAGCATATCTGTTATTTAAAACTGATGATATAGTCATATTACACAAATGAGGTATATATGACTAAAAAAGAAAACAGAAGATTAAAAATATCAAATCTGAGCTCATTTATTGTACTGGGCTTCCTTGAGGCATCATGGGCACCTATGGTTCCTTACATCAAGGCAAGATTCAATCTGGACGAAGGAGCACTTGGGCTGCTGCTTTTATGTACAGGAATTGGAGCTTTTATTGCCCTTCCAGTCGTTTCATCATTAACCAACCGTTTTGGCTGTAAGAAAGTAATGCAGATATGTGCAGTGTTCTTTGCCTTAACCCTGATTATGCTATCGGTCTCCCCTAATCTAGCTCTGACAGCTATACTACTTTTGATATTCGAAGCACTTACAGTTGGTCTTGATGTGGCATCCAACATCAATGCAGTAATTGTAGAATCAGAACTTAAAAAACCTTTAATGTCAGGCTTCCATGGAGGCTATTCAGTCGGAACTCTGGCTGGTTCTGCATTTATGTCCGCCATGCTGTCAGTGGGTATTTCCCTGTTCTTTGGAACATCAGCAGTATTTGCGCTGATGATGTTCATAACCTTTATGTACTGCGGACACCTTATCAATGATGTTAAGGCTTATGAAAGCAAGAAAAAGGAAGCAGATGCAGAAGGCTCCAAGGAAGAGTCATCAGAGAAGAAACAGCGCAGAATTCCTATGCTTGTAATTATCATCGGCAGCATGTGCTTTATCATGTACGCTCTTGAAGGTGCTGTTATGAGCTGGTCTGGTGTGTTTGCAAATCAGGAGAGAGGAATTGATATCAGCAGTGCAGGCTTTATCTATTCATTCTTTGCAATCTCCATGACTATCATGAGACTAGTAGGTAACAGGATCGTAGTAAATCTTGGTCGAAAGATCACTGTTGTTACAGGCTCGCTACTGGTTGCCGCAGGATGGATTATCACCGTAATCGTGCCTAATATCTACGGAACCTGTATCGGTTTTCTGCTTGTTGGATTTGGCGCTGCCAACATTGTTCCTCAGCTGGTATCCTTTGCAGGAACAATCAAAAACTTCCCTGTTCACGATACTATCGCCTTTATCAATGCCTTAGGTTACTCAGGAATTCTGTTAGGACCTGTAGTCATCGGCTTTACTTCTAAGATGTACTCTCTTCCTGCAACTTTCGTAGGTATCGGAGTCTCAGCTCTGATAGTCGGTCTGATTGCATTTAAGGTAGTAACAGATGAAGGGCTTGAGACAAAAAAGAAGTTAAAGCTTCAGGAAAATGAAAACAATAACCAGTAATAATTCTAACTTTTCACTTTTATGAAACCTGTCATCTGGAGGCAAATATGAGAGTAGAGCATGTAGCGGTATACGTATCTGATCTTGAGAAAACCAGAGATTTCTTTGAGTCCTTTTTTGAGGGCATTTCAGGAGAGAGATACCACAACAAGAATACAGGATTCATGTCATATTTTCTGAGTTTCCAGAATGGCTCCCGCCTTGAAATTATGACAAGACCGGACAGATATACAGAAGACAGAGATGAGAACCGGTTAGGTTTTGTTCATCTTGCCTTCTCTGTCGGCTCAAAAGATAAAGTCGATGCTCTTACCTTAAAGCTTAAAGAAGCCGGCTTTGAAACTATCAGTGGTCCAAGAACCACTGGCGACGGTTATTATGAAAGCTGTATTCAGGGCCCTGACTCGATTCAGATTGAAATCACTGCTTAAGCGACTCCATAAAAACATTCACTAAAAAACTACGATATAATCAGATGACGTAGAAAAAAGGAGTCACCCGATGAAACTTGCATTTATAGGAACAGGAAAGATAATTGAAGATGCGCTTTACGCTACTCAATTCAGTGAAAATACTCAGGCAGCAGCTATATTTGCAAGACCTCACAGTAAAGAAAAGGCAGAAATGCATGCAGATAAATACAATATAGAAGAAGTATTTACAGACTATACAAAACTCCTTGAAGAATCATCATCTGACACTGTATATATCGGACTTGTTAACAGTGCTCATTACCAGTATGCAAAAGAAGCTGTTCTTGCAGGAAAGAACGTAATACTGGAAAAACCTTTAACCGGATTCTACAGTCAGGCAAAAGAACTGTTTGAGCTTGCGCAGCAGAACGGAGTATTCGTATTTGAAGCAATCACCATTCTTCATACTCCAGCATTTTCCACTCTAAAAAATCAGCTTAATAAAATCGGAAAAATTAAAATCTTCAATGGCAACTACTCTCAGTATTCAAGCCGCTATGACAGTTACAGAAACGGTATTGAGGAGCATGCTTTTGACAGAAAATACTACGGAGGCGCGCTGTTTGACATCAACATTTACAATGTCCATTATTGCGTCTCCCTGTTTGGTCGACCAGATGACGTTGACTATTTCCCTAATATAGGATTTAACGGAATAGATACTTCAGGAATACTGATTCTTAAGTACAGGGATTTTAATGCAGTATGCATTGGAGCAAAAGACTCTGACAGTCGATGCTATCTCTCAATACAGGGTGAGGATGGAGATATTCTTGTCGAAAACAAACCAAACAACATAGAAAAAATAAAGGTAAAATTTGTAGACAAGAAAAATACCGCCACGACACGAGATGCATCTGGAGCGTCAGTACGAGCAACGATAACAGAAGAATTCGAAACTCCAAAATGTAATCATCGTATGACTCAGGAATTCACTGATTTTGCCAACATTATCGATTCTGGTGATACGAAAAAAGCGCAGGAGCTTTCAGAAGAAAGCCTAACAGTAATAGAAACTCTGGAAAGAGCCAGACTCAAGGCAAATATATCATTCGAGTAGCTTTTTCCATTAACCAGAGCTGGATAGTGAAAATCAGGAGCGTTTCAGTATAGAGTTACCAATATTGAAACGCTGAAGAATAATTACAGCTCCAAGTAAAGCAATTCCCATAAAATCTGAACTCAATCCTGGATAAAGCATCAGAGGACAGGTCATAAGCAGAAGTATTCTTTCAATAAGATTACATTCCTTTAAAAGATAATTCTGAAGTCCGCCTGCAAGAGCTACGGTTCCGGCTGATGCTGTAAATGCAATCCACAGATACTCATAAATCTTCACATCAGGAACCACACCAATCAGAAGCTCAGGATTGGTTAAAAAGAAGAATGGAATCAGAAAGCCTACAAGTCCAAGTCTTACAGCGAGCAGACCTGTCTTAAGCTGATTACCTCCAGAGATTCCTGCAGCAACATAGCAGCTCATGGCAACAGGAGGAGTAATGTTAGATAAACAGGCATACACAAGACAGAACAAATGAGCCCAGATCGGCACAATTCCAACCTTTATCAGTACAGGAACAGCCACAGCCTGAACAATAACATAGGCTGCAACTCCAGGAACTCCCATGCCCAGAACCACAGACATCAGCATGGTTAGAAAACCTGTCAGAAGAATATTGGAGTTATCTACTACAGACAGAATTACATAGCCC
>JAGDBH010000332.1 GCA_017959135.1 Succinivibrio sp.
TGAGACTCTTGCAAAAACCGTAAAGGAAGCCGGAGCCTCAATTTACAACCTTATTCCACTGATCCCTCAGTATGAGTTATCAATGTGATCAGTTCCAAACTGTGCACAGATTGATTCATCAAGAAGACTTGCAGGGAAGTATCTTGATGTATTTAAACACTGTCAGCACTGTAGAGCAGATGCTATCGGTGTCCCTGGAGAAAAAGATTTCAGTTCTGAGATTTATGGCGAACGCCTGAATCTGGCAGAAACCTTTTCTCATGGCTGATGATTTTTGTAGACCTCAGAAATATATCGGCTAGTAACTATAAACAACAACCAGAAAGGTTGATGGAGAACACAATGGCAAAGAAAATCAATCTCGAGATGAGCGCGGTAGAAAACCGTGAAATGAGGCTCGGTACCATCATTGGCTGGGATGGTCCTGCATCAACTCTCGTCAAAGAGTCAAATTATATTGAACGATCACAACGTTTTGAAGGAATAAAAACATCCGGCTGCGCAGGTGGATGCGGCTCTAAAAAGGCCTGTAAACTCTGTGAGCTTAATTCTCCTTTAAATCAGCAGACAATGTGTGCAAACGCAATTGTTGAGTGTCAGATAGGCAATATTACAGACTGTATTCTGATTCAGCATGCTCCAATTGGCTGCTCCGGAGATAATCCATGGTTTAACCTTGCTTTCAACATGGGTCTTAGCCGTAGAAATAAACCACCTCAGGCTCTGAAGATTTATAGCACCAATCTTCTTGAGAGTGACATGGTGTTTGGCGCTTCTGACAAGTTAAGAAGGACCTGCCGTACTGTATTTGAGCGTGAGCATCCAAAGGCAATCTTTATTTCAATGGCCTGTGCTACAGCGATTATCGGTGAGGATATCGACTCAATCGCTGATGAAATGGAGAATGAACTGGGAATTCCTGTAGTACCTCTTCACTGCGAAGGCTTCAGATCAAAACACTGGAGTACAGGTTTCGACGTTTCTCAGCATGGTGTTGTACGTCAGATTGTTAATAAGAATCCAGTTAAACAGAAAGATCTAATCAATATTGTTGCTCTGTGGGGAACTGATTATTTCACTCCTCTTCTAAAACCATTAGGACTCAGAGTTAATTACATGATTGATATGGCAAGCTTTGATGAGCTTCGTCAGGCAAGTGAGGCTGTTGCAACAGCTACTTTCTGTAACACTTTGGGCTCTTATATGGCTACTGCTTTAGAGCAGGAATATGGTGTACCTCAGATTGATGCTCCTCAGCCATACGGCTTTAAGGGAACCGATGAATGGTTAAGAGCTGTTGCTCATGTAGTCGGTAAGGATGACATTATTGAAGACTACATCAAATCAGAGCACGAAAGAGTCTTACCAAAAGTTAATGAGCTAAGAGAAAAATTCAAAGGTGTAAAAGGCTTTGTAATGACAGGTTCTGCCTATGCTCATGGACTTATAACAGTACTAAGAGAGCTTGGTATTGATGTTGATGGCTCAATCGTTTTCCATCATGACCCAATCTACGATGGCGCTGGTGTTCATCAGAATACTCTTGAAGAGCTTGTTAATACCTATGGTGATATTAAGAATTACACCGTAAGTAAGACTGAGGCCTACCAGCTATCAAATATCTTTAACCGTATAGAAAAACCTGACTTCGTAATTATCCGTCATCAGGGACTTGCTCCTGAGGCTGCAAAGCTTGGAATTCCTGCTCTGGCTATGGGTGATGAACATATCCCAGTAGGTTATGACGGACTTATCCGCACAGGAGAAATCATTCTCGACATTATGGCAAGAAAGAAATTTAACAGAGTTCTTTCAAGACATATTGAGCTGCCATACACAGACTGGTGGTTATCTCAAAGTGATCCTTTCCTGTTATCTCATGATCCTAAAGCTCTGGATAAGGTTGTTCCTCTTGAGAATAGCGTTGATTATGAAGATGAGTTAGATGAGGCAGTATAGATTATGACATTAGAAAATCAGACTTCAGCTGTAAAAAAGAAAGAGAAACACGATGAAGCCATTGTTCACTCTCATTACGCCTGTACTGTAGGCGCAGCCTATTCTGTTGCAGCTATCAAGGGAGCGGTGCCAATTGCCAACTGCGGACCTGGCTGTATGTACAAACAGTTTTTCTTTTTAAGCTTTGATAATGGCTTTCAGGGAACTGCAGGTGTGAGCGGAGGAAATATTCCAAGCGCTAATGTTGGTGAGAATGACATTGTTTTTGGCGGTTCCAAAAAACTTGACGATTTGATTAAGGCCTCAATTGGTGTTGTCAAAGGCGATCTTTTTGTTGTACTTACCGGTTGCTCTGGTGAGCTGGTAGGCGATGATGTCGGTTCTGTTGTAAGAAAATATCAGCAGAATGGATACCCTGTTGTTTACGCGGATACCGGCGGTTTTAAAGGTTCAAATCTGGATGGTCACGAGCTGGTTGTAAACGCAATTATTGATCAGTTTGTCGGCAGCTACAATGGCCCTAAAGAAGCCGGTCTAGTTAACCTCTGGCTTGAGACTCCTTATTTTAACCAGAACTGGAGAGGTGACTATCTTGAAATGGTAAGAATCCTCAGAGCCTCTGGATTTAAGGTGAATGTTCTGTTTGGACCTGAAAGTGGAGGTGTAAGCGAGTGGAAAAATATTCCTAAAGCCGATTTTAATCTGCTTATCTCTGCATGGAATGGTCTGAAGATTGTTAAGCATCTTGAGAAAAAGTACAAACAGAGATACCTGCATGTGCCTATTCTGCCAATTGGAGAGGAGGCTACTACCGCTTTTATCCGTCAGGTTGTTGAGTTTGCTGGCATAGACAAAACCAAATCAGAAAAGTTCATCAGAGAAGAATCAAAGATTTATTACTACTTCCTTGAGCATTTCTCAAACTTCTTTTCAGAGTACTGGTATGGACTTCCAGCAAAGTTTGCAACTGTTACCAACAGTACAGACAACCTTGCACTAACCAAGTTCCTGTCTGATCAGATTGGTCTGATTCCGGTTAAGCAGATTATTACTGATAACCCTCCTGATGATGTCAGAGACAAACTCAGAACCATCTACAGCAATCTTGGAGAGGACATCAGTCTGGATGTTGAATTTCATGAAGACGGATACAAGGTTGAGGATTCTCTGAAGAAAACAGACTTTGGTAATGGTGTTCCTCTAATCCTTGCAAGTTCCTGGGAATCTGATGTGGCTAGAGAGCTAAAGGCTCTTCTGATTGAGGTTGGTACCCCATCAACAGAGACCCTGATTATTAACCGCAGCTTTATCGGATATAGAGGCGCACTTTCTCTGATAGAAAGAATTTATTCTCAGGCTGTAGGCGGCAAGTAACAGCAATATATAAGAAACACAGCAATATATTTATTTAAGGAAATAAAAAAAATGGCACAAACAAGACAAATCGCGATCTATGGAAAGGGTGGTATCGGCAAATCAACAACCACTCAGAATTTAACCGCTGGACTCGTTGAAAGAGGCAACAAGGTAATGGTGGTTGGTTGTGATCCTAAAGCAGATTCTACCCGATTACTTCTCGGTGGTTTGGCTCAGAAAACAGTACTGGATACTTTACGAGACATTGGTGAGGATATAGAGCTTACAGATATTCTTAAAGAAGGATATAAGGGCACCCGCTGCGTTGAATCAGGCGGTCCTGAACCAGGTGTAGGCTGTGCCGGTCGAGGTATTATTACTGCAATCAATCAGCTGGAGAGACTAGGTGCTTATACAGATGATCTTGATTATGTTTTCTATGATGTTTTAGGTGATGTGGTTTGTGGTGGTTTCGCCATGCCAATCAGAGAAGGTAAAGCTAAGGAAATCTACATCGTTGCATCTGGTGAGATGATGGCCTTATATGCTGCCAATAACATCTCAAAAGGTATTGCAAGATACGCTAAAAAAGGTGGTGTAAGACTAGGCGGTATTATCTGCAACAGCCGTAAGGTTGACCGCGAATTTGATCTTGTAAATGCCTTTGCAACCGAACTTGGAACCCAGCTTATCCATTTTGTTCCAAGAGATAACGAGGTTCAGAGAGCAGAGATTAGACGTAAGACTGTTATTGAGCATGATCCTCAGGCAGCGCAGGCTGACGTTTATCGTGAACTTGCTAAAAAGATTGAAGAAAACGAGAACTTTGTTATTCCTAAGCCTTTAACTCAGGACAGACTGGAGGAAATCCTGCTTGAGTTTGGCCTAATGGACTTATAGTCGAGATTGTTAATGCTTTGGGCATGATGAGCTTTGTGCTGGTCGTGCCCAAAGATTATTCTTATTTTTAATCCGGAGATGGCTATGTTTTTTATTGATCAGAGCTTATGCACACAGTGTGGAGAATGCTCTTCCAACTGTCCTTTTGAATCAATTTCAGAGCATGAGGATGGATCATTTGTTATAGATGCCAAAATCTGTACTGACTGTGGTGAATGTCAGTTGAACTGTCCTTTTGATGCAATTATTGAGAAAGAGGAAAATAAGGAAAGTGCTTAAATGATTATTTATGCCGATAATGCAGCCACCACAAAACTCTCAGAAAAAGCGTTCAATGCGATGCTGCCTTACTTCAGAGAATGTTATGCCAATCCTTCAAGTGCTCATTTTTTAGGACAGAAAGCCCGTTCTGCTCTAAGAGAGTCACGAAGTGTGATTGCAAACTGTCTTAATGCAGGTCCCAATGATAAGCTGATATTTACTTCTGGAGGAAGTGAGGCAGATAATCTGGCGATAAATTCTATTGCCAGCTATGGTATAAGGCATAATCGGCGCCATATCATTTCTTCTAAATTTGAGCATCATGCGGTGTTACATTCTCTGTCTGAATTAGAAAAAAATGGTTTTGAAATTGAGCTTTTAGATATTCCTGAAGATGGAATAATTGAGCCGTCTGCTGTAGCTGAGGCTATCAGAGAGGATACTGCAGGTGTTTCCATTATGTTCGCCAACAATGAGATTGGCACAATTCAGAGAATTGAGGAAATAGGAAGGATCTGCAGATCTCATGGAATACTTTTTCATTCGGATGCAGTTCAGGCAGTAGGGCATATCCGGGTTGATGTGGATTTGACAAATGTTGACTATCTGTCATTCTCTTCACATAAATTTCATGGACCAAAAGGAATAGGCGGTCTTTACGTAAGAGAAAAATCTCCAGTTTCTCCTCTTATATATGGAGGTTCTCAGGAATATGGACTGAGAGCCGGAACAGAAAACCTTCCTGGTATAGTCGGTACTGCGGTTGCACTTGAAGAGTCTTTAGCGCATCTGGATTATAAAATATCTCAGACTACTGCAATCAGAACCTACATTCAAAATGAAATAGCTTCAATTCCATCGGTAAGATTAAATGGTCATCCTTTAGAAAGACTGCCAGGTAATCTTAATTTTGCTTTTGATGGCGTTGATGGTGATTCATTAAGATATCTGCTTGAGGAAAAGGGCATTTGTGCATCTGCCGGATCTGCCTGCAACAGTTCATCCTCGGAACCAAGTCATGTTCTAAAAGCTTTGGGATTATCAGATTCTCTTTGTAAAAGTGCATTAAGATTATCAATTGACGAATCACTGAGTATTCAGGATGCAGCTTATATAGTCTCATCAATCAAGTTGATTCTAAGTGAGCTTTGGGATTAGTTCCTAGAAAGCTTACATATGTAATCTACATGTTTTCATCATCCGTTTTTCGTTAAAAAAAGAGGAGCCAGAGGCTCCTCAACTTCAGTATTAGTAATAGTACGATTATTATCCAATATCAAATACTGACAGCTTCTCAAGCAGCTGTTTTGACTGTGCCTGAATCTGCTGAACCTGCTGAGAGGTAGTCTGAGAGATGTTTGCGCTTTCCTGAGTAAGGTTGCTTACACCCTGCATGTTGGTAGAAATTTCAGAGGTTGCAGTGGTCTGCTCGGTAGCAGCTGTAGCAATCTGTGCAATCTGACTGTTAACATTCTCAACACGGTTGATAATATCATTAAGAATATCGGTAACACCTGCAGCCTTGTCTGCAAGCTCATTCATATCTCCTAAGCTCTGGGTCATAGATTCATTAGCGCTGTTAGCATCGGTCTGAATCTGAGAAACCATCTTTGTAATTTCCTGAGTAGATGAAGAAGAACGTGAAGCCAGGGCACGAACTTCATCTGCTACCACAGCGAATCCCTTACCGGCTTCACCAGCACGGGCTGCCTCAATAGCGGCGTTCAGAGCAAGCAGGTTGGTCTGAGATGCAATATCTTCAATAGTCTGAACAATAGAACCAATCTTATTACTCTGATCTACCAGCTGCTTAATCAGATCAGCATCACGACGGGTCTTTTCTGCCTGATGTCTAATCTGTGCAATAACGGTTTCAATTTCATCAACACCCTGCTGAGTAATTTCCTGAGTCTGATTTGAGTGCTGAGCTGCGCTCTCACAGTTCTTAGCAATATCACCGGTAGTTGATACCATCTCATCTGATGCTGCGGATACTGTCATTGAACGACTTTCAGCCTCTGAAATCGCATCAGCGATCTGCATTACCTGATTGTTGATGGTCTCAAGCTGTCCACCAAGTTCACGGTAAGAATTTACAACGTCTGAAATTGAGCCACCAAGTTTGCGACGCATTTCGATGGAACTGTCGAATACTGCACCGAACTCATCTTTGGAATGATTATCAATCTTGAAGTTGAAATTACCACGAGCCATTTTCTTCATAGCATCAATCAGTACAGAGAAGTTCTTCTTGATGTATGAGGTCAGATTTGTGGTGATAATCAGACCGATCAGGATTGCAATAATTGCGATTACAATAGAAATGTACATTGGGGTCTTGCTGGAATTCTTCTGAACAATCTGGGTTGACAGGGCAACCTGTTCATCGATCAGGTGTTCGAAAAGAACCTTACAGTTTCTGAATTTAGGATTAACATCCTTCAGATACAGATCAAGAGCTTCGTCCTTCTTATTCTGATTGATCAGATCAACAATTGTTGATTTGAAGTACTTGGAGAATTCTGAAACGTCAACCTTTGCCTTCAGAATGTTATTCTTGTATGGATCAGAAGATGGCAGAACACCGATGATCTTTTCATTCATGGTGTTGGTTACCTTGGCGATTTCTTCAATCATATCTGATGACACTTTCATGAATTCTTCATTTGGAATTCTGCCGCTGTCATCTGTCAGAAATTCAATTGTATAAACATCAAATTTCTCCAGAGCCTTCTGTGTATTCATAACACGGTTATATGATTTTCCTAGAATCATACTTACGTTATATGACGCATCAATGTTTGAATTTGTGGTCAGCACAGAGAAGACTGAAGTAATCAGGATCAGTATGTTTAATACTGTAAATCCGATGATAAGCTTAGCTCTTAGACTTAGTTTAGATAATCCCATCTTAACCTCGACGTACTAGAATACTGAATATGGATTTATAGGGAAATAATTTGGTTATTTTGTTAATCCCGATACTTTATGTATACGTCATAATTTTTTTAATAATTAAATAATAAGAATTGTTTTGATAAACTGCTCACATTTAGTCGAGGCGGTTTTTTGTAAAAAAGAGATGTATCACAGTTTGTTTTTTGGGAGAGTTAATTCTTTTTCTTTTAAGAAAAGTTTCTTATTTTTTCCCTGTTACGCTAAAAATGTCTTACAATCTCGTTCATACACCAACATACATGTAAAAGTAAGAAATTATGCAGAAATTATTTTTATCCCTGGTTATCCTTTTTGTTCTGGAAATCCTTCTTTTAATCAAGATTGGCGGATACATCGGAGGTCTCAATGTAATCTTCCTGATGTTTGCAATGATGGTTATAGGCGCTGTAATAATTAAAAGATGTTTTAAGAGTGTTATGGCCCAGATGCAGCAGGGAGTTGTAGATATCAAGATTATCTTTCTTCCTCTATCCGGTTTCCTGTTCTTTTTCCCTGGCTTTATCTCTGATGTCCTGGCTCTGCTGCTGTTACTGCCTTTTGTTCAGAGCAGGTGTGCAAAGGTTTATTCATCAAAAAGCGGAAGCGGAACCAGCTTTGCCTTTAAATCCTCAAATTCAGAAGGCTTCTCTGATGTTTTTACCAAGGGTAGAACCATTGACGGTACAGCAACCGTAGTTCATGATGATAACGAGGAGCTGAACCACAATACTATCGAGGGCTCTGCATCTCACTCAGATGATTCTGATTCAAAGAACAGCTGATTCATAGCTCAGGGCTGATGCTATGCTGAACGGTAAACTTAAATATTACCTGCTTCTTCTGCTGGCCTGTTTTATATGGGGCGCCACCCCTCTGTGCGGCAGAGTCTTAAAGGACTCAATGTCTCCTATGCTGATAACTGCCGCAAGATTCTATGTAGTAGCTCTGATTCTCTTTTCCCTGATTCTAATCCTTCATGGAAAAAAGGGACTTCTGGTATCGGGTCATGATCTTAAGATTCTGCTGATAATGTCAGTGGTTGGAATCTTCCTGCATAACTCACTTCTGTTTGAAGGTCTTCGTTTTACTCCTGCTTCAAATGCATCAATTATCGAGAGTATCGGTCCTTCCGTGACTTCTATTCTGGCGTTCTTCTTCATAGGAGAGCGTCTTTCATCCTCAGGCTGGCTTGGTATATTCATCTCCTGCTTTGGTGCGATTTTTATTGTCTGCAAAGGATCCTTCAGTACTCTTGTAAATTTTGAGTTTAATATTGGCGAGCTTCTGGTTCTCCTCTGTGAAATCATGTGGTCAGTGTACGTAATTATCAGCTGGAGGCTTTCAGGTAATATCAGTGCACTGGTGGTAACTGCATACACAGGTCTTTTTGGCGCTACCCTGTGCCTTATTACAGGTCTATGTATGGGTACTTTGGAGGTCTACCGTTTCACTCTGTCTGATGCCGGCTATTTCTTTGTACTTTCTGTCTTTGCAGGTGTTGTTTCCTTTGACTCATGGAATTATGCAATCTCAAGAGTTGGAGCAAGTAAAGGATCAACCTTTATCTATCTGGTTCCTGTGTTTGGCGTGATGTTCGGTGTGTTCCTGCTGGATGAGATTTTCTCCTCATATGAGTTTATAGGTGCTCTGTTTGTTGTTGTCGGTATGTTCTTTTCTATAAGAGCAAAATCTTCAACCAGGGAAAAACAGAAGACTATCAGGGAGATTAAGCAGGAAATAATTCAGAAACAGCAAAAGAAAAAAAGACACGCCTAAAATTCTAGCTTTTTAATCGCAAAGTTTTTCTGTGCAGGACATCCCTTGCAATTTTCATATTTACAGCCGTTCTAATTCAAAAACTAAGATAAATGTATCGGTTTGTTGAAATAAATTAGGCTATAACTTGTTTCAGTAGTATATTAAACTCCTTTCTTTTTTTACATCAAGGAATAGCTCAATGGAAAAGATTATCATTGATACAGATATCGGTGTTGATGACGCAATTGCTTTAAGATACGGTATGTTAACCTGCGATGTTCTTGGTTATACCTGTTCATACGGAAATGTTGCGGTTGATACTGCTGTAAAGAACTGCAAACTGGCTATGAGTAAGTATGGTTCTAATATTCCCGTATTTAAAGGTGCATCAAGACCATTATCAAGAAAGCCTTTACCTCTGAGTACTCATATTCACGGAAAAGACGGTCTTGGTGCCTACTACGACAATCCTTTTGATGCCGAGGCTCCAGATGCTGTACATTTTATAATTGAGCAGGCAAGGAAATATCCTGGAGAAGTTAATCTTCTGACAATCGGACCTATGACCAATCTGGCCCTTGCTCTGAACCTATGCCCTGAATTGCCAAAACTTCTAAAACGTGTAATCAGCATGGGCGGTGCTTTTGGAACAGATGGCAACTGCGGAAACATGACCCAGTTTGCTGAGTTTAATATTTATAACGATCCTGAAGCTGCTGATCTTGTATTTGCTTCAGAGCTGCCTCTTGTTGTGGTTCCTCTGGATGTTACTCATAGAATTCTGATTACAGACAAACAGATTGCATCAACAAATGATGATTTCATGATTAACATTTCTGCTTTCTATATTGAATTTTCTAAGAAATTTGAAAAATTTGCCGGAATGTGTGTACATGATGCTCAGGTTGTAAGCTACTTACTCTATCCTGAAAAGTACAAGACTATTGATACCAGAATTGCTGTTTCCACTTCAGGTTACACTGATGGTCAGACCATTCGTCCAATGACTGATTACAATGTTCCTGATGATAAATTCAAGGGTAGACCAAATCATACAGTCTGTCTTGATGTGGATGTGGATTTTATTAGAGACTCAATGCTTGAGACCTTAAAAATCAAGTAGCTGTCACTCATATTGATTAGCAAAAGCTGAGACTCATAATCTCAGCTTTTTTAATGGATTTATCTAAAGGAACAAATCTTAATATGGAGTGATTGTTTTGTTATTTTTGAACAGTGTACTCAAAGAATCTTTTAGTATCTGATATACTACGTCTCAATTGTCTTAGAGTTTTTTTATTCAGATTTGTTTGGTTAACTTACTGATATTCAACAAATTCCACGAAACTAAAAGATAATCCACGAAACTATGATTTTTTAGGAGTTATTCCAAATGGCAAACGGATTCAACAGAGTTCAGCTGATTGGTAATCTTGGAGATGAACCAACAGTTCGTACCACCACAACCGGTACCACAGTTGCAAACATCAATCTTGCAATCAATGAGGCCCGCAGAGACCAGCAGACCGGTAATTTAATCAATGAAACCGAATGGGTTAGAGTAGTTGCTTTCGGCAGAACTGCTGAAATTATGCAGCAGTATCTGCACAAAGGTTCACAGGTTCATATCGAAGGTAAGCTTCGTACCCGTTCATATGAAGATAAGAACACCGGAGAGAAGAAGTATTCTACAGAAGTTGTATGTGAGCCAAACGGTCTTTTAATGCTTGGTTCAAGAGGCGACTCTGCAGCAGTTTCATCATCAGGTGATGATTACTCTTCAAACGGTTATGCTTCTCAGAACAATCAGTATGGCGGTGCTCAGAGACAGCAGTATGGTAATCAGCAGTCACGCGGCGGTTATGGTAACGCCAATGCAAACAATGGCTATGGTAATGGTGCTTCTCAGAACTTCTCCAATGGCTACGGTTCTCAGAACTCATACGGAAACAAGCCACAGGCTGGCCAGTACGGTCAGGCTCCTGCTCAGAATCCACAGGGACAGGTTAACTCAAATCCTTTCCATGGCGGCATGAACCAGCAGCAGTCATTCAACAATGCATCTGGCTTTAATTCTCAGAATAATTCATTTGGTGGTCAGAATAACTCAGGCAACTTCGGTAATCCTGATAACGCTGAACCAATCAACGACGATCTTCCTTTCTAGGATTTCAAGCTTATTCCTTAACTGCAAACTGGGAGCAAATGCTCTCAGTTTTTCTTTGCGGCATATTCTTTATCCACCATCCTGATCTTGTAAATATACATTACAACCAGGAAGACTATACATATAACCCAGCTTAATGGGTAAACCATCATCAGCACGTCAAAGCGTGGGAACTTCTCAAATACTGTGAATACATAGATAAGTCTACAGCTGCAGATTGTTAAGAGGGTAATAATGGTTGGTGGCAGAGAGAAGCCATAACCTCTCATAGACCCCGACAGAACTTCAAGCAGAATATTGATTGGCTGTGGCAGCAGTACATAGAAGATTCTAACCATAGCGATACTGATAACCACTTCACTCACTGTATACATGCTTAGAAGCGGTTTGGCAAAAATGTAAGCAACAATGGTTATAAGAGTTGTGACAATAAGACCAATCAGGGACGAGATCTTTGCAATTTCCACACAGCGTCTGATGTTCTGAGCTCCAAAATTTTGTCCGATAAAGGTTGTTGCCGCAAGACCAAATGCGGAGATGAAACAGTAGATATTGATTTCAATCGTAAAGGCTGCTGCGGATGCAGCCATAGCATCGGCACCAAGACTGTTTATGGAAGACTGAATCACCAGATTGGAGATTGAGAATACAACGCCCTGAAGTCCTGTAGGAAGACCGAGGGACACAATTGCTCTGAGCTTTCTTGAGTTAAGCTTCATTATCTTTCTAAGATCGAGGCTTATAGGCCCATGAGCGTTGAGAATCTTTCTGAAAAGATAAAGAGCACTTAAGGCATTTGCCATTGATGTACAGAAGGCTACACCACCGATTCCCATATTTAAAACAAGAACGCAGACAAGGTTTCCTGCAATATTGAGAATACTTGCATATATAAGTGCAAACAGAGGGGTATGGGTATCACCGTTACTTCTCAGCAGTGCTGCCTCGAAGTTGTAGATGGAGATAAAAGGCAGACCCATAAAATAGGCACGAAGGTATTTTATGGATTCTGGTTTTACTTCAGCAGGAACATCCATGAGCTCAGTTATCTGAGGAACAAAGATTTCTCCTAATATACAGAAAAAAATGCCGATGATGATGGCAACGGAGAATGAGGTATTAACCGCGTCCTTTGCATTTTCCTCATCCTTCATTCCAAGGTATCTTGCAACAACTACATTGGCACCGATGGACAGACCGACAAAGAGAGCCACGATAAAGCCGATTACAGGAACATTGTTTCCCACTGCAGCCATGGCATTGTCATTTACATAATGACCAAGTGTTACAACATCTGCAGTATTGAACAGCTGCTGCAGGAAGCTTGTAAGAGCCAGAGGAATAGAAAATACCAGGATCTTGTCCCATAAAGATCCCTCCA
>JAGDBH010000333.1 GCA_017959135.1 Succinivibrio sp.
AGACTTGACTTACTTGAATATCTGTTCAGATACCTAGGTCAGGTAAATCCATCCTTATTAAGATTTGCCCTAAGAAGTACTAAAGACAGACATGATTCTCTTGAGAAGATTATCTCTGGTAACAAGTATCTTCTGGAGTTTGATCTAAAAACCCGCTCTATTGAAATCATCAGGCCTTTAAAACTTAATGATGATTCAATCAGTGCCTTATATTTTGATGGTAACGATGTTCTTTTCAAAAACTACGAGCTTACTGACTTTGGAATATTATCTCCAGCAACAGTACTGACAGCGCAGAGAGAGAAAGTCGTTAACCTGTCATTAAATGAAGCTGTAGAGGCACTGAACAGAGCTGATATACCTGAGGATGTGAAGTCAGATAATGCCTATGATGTTTTCATAAGTAGATTATCAGAGCAGGATCTCAAGCACTACAATGAAGCCTTAGACAGTCAGAAGAGAGGCTTTATAAGAGCTGATGATTCCTCATCAGACAGTTACAGACGTTATCTGATGCTCTTTGCTGGTAATAACTACAAGGAGAACTTCTCTGACAGTGAGCTTCAGAGCTACTACAGATACTGTTCTGCACAGATTCAGTCTCAGGTTAATTCGTACCTGAGAGAACTTGAGAATCTCATGGAGAATACAGATTCACGCATTCCTGAGAACGTTAATCTAATCCGCAGAATTCAGGCTTACCCTATGGAATTATAATTATTCCAGATTAAGCGTCACATACAAAAAAGCCATCGTCTTCTTATGAGAGGCGATGGCGATTTTGGTTTTAATTAAGATTAGAAAGCTTAAACTTTGATACTTTCAACCTTATGTACAAGCTCTTCTAAAATCTCAATACTTCTGTTAACTTCAACATTTGCCTTGTTAACTTCACTAGCAAAGCTCTGAGAAATATCAGTAATGCCCTGCATATTGGTTGAAATCTCAGATGTTGCTGTAGTCTGCTCTTCAGCAGCAGTTGCAATCTGTGTAATCTGCTGAGTTACACCACCAACCTGATCCATAATTGACTGTAACAGACTGTTGACAGTTGTTGTCTTCTCGGCAAGCTCATTCATTCTATTCAGACTTGCTGTCATAGACTCATTTGCAGTATTTGCATCAGCCTGGATCTTGGTAACCATCTTGGTGATTTCCTGAGTTGAGGTTGAAGTACGTGATGCAAGAGCACGAACCTCATCAGCAACCACAGCGAATCCCTTACCGGCCTCACCGGCACGAGCAGCCTCAATGGCAGCATTTAATGCAAGAAGGTTGGTCTGAGATGCAATATCATCAATTGTGTTAACAATGGTTCCTACGTTGTCAGCCTGCTCTACAAGTGCATGAATATACTCAGCATCACGGCGAGAATTCTCTACCTGCTGCTGAATGCCATTGATGGTATCCTCAACTGCAGCTACACCTTCAGCTGTAGTGTTGTTAGCCTGCTTGGCACTAGATGCAGCAGTCTCGCAGTTATTTGCAATATCACCTGTAGTTGAAACCATCTCATTAGATGCAGCTGCAACTGTAAGTGATCTGTTTTCTGCTTCCTGAGCTTTCTCGTTGATGGTATCAGTAATGCGGCTGATGTGATGAACGTTATCCTCAACACTTCTTGTTGTTGATTTGATAGAACCAACAAGAACATTCCACTCTGCTCTCATCTTCTCAAGTGAAGTCAGAAGATGACCGAACTCATCTCGTCTTGAGTGGTGAATCTCATGGGTAAGATTTCCCTGTGCCATCTCCTCTGCTGCACCCACAGCCTTCTTTAGGACATTAACAATACTGTTTGCAAACAGCATGGCAATTACAGTAGCTGCAATTACTGCAATAACAGAAAGAACAATTGTAAAGATAAGTGGTGCTTCAGAATCATTTTCAGCAACAACATTCTTTGCCTGCTTGATCTGTCTTTCACCAATTGTGTAGCTCAGTGACTGGATAACATCATAACTAGGAGCAAGTATATCCTTATAGGTAGCCTCAGCCGCCTCATGCTCACCTTTTTTAACCTGCGCAATAAAAGATGGAATTGTCCTTGCGTAAGTGGCAGCGTTAGATTTAATATCATTTGTTTCTTTTGGATTATTGGTACCAGCAAGCTGACCTGTAGCAGCAAGAAGCTCACTGCCTAGCTCGGTTAACTGTTTTGCCTTTTCATCTGAATATGAATTTTCATCAGATGAAAACTCATAGGCAATATTATCAAGAGCAACAACTGCTTTAAAAACACGGTCAATTCTCTCGTGACGGGTTCCCAGAATAAAATTCACATCCTTGATGACTTTGCTGTTATTCACCTGAACGGTGATACCTGTTACAGCAATTCCGAGGGTGAACAGAATAACTGTAAAAAAGGCAATAATCAGCTTAGCTTTCACATTTAATTTACTGAACATATAAATATCCTAATCCATGTAAATAAAACCAAGAGCACCTAGTACTCTTCTTAATTGTAATTTATGGTTTTTAAATATCACTTTTTTTTAAATAAAATTGTTTAAGAATCAATATGATTTAAAAAAAGTTATATCAGCTTAACACTTTTTGACAAGATTTGATGGGTAAGTTATAGATCAAAAATAAAATAATGCAAATTAATTCTTCGTATAAAAACAAATCAACCTCTACCAATTAAGGTAAAGGCTGATATATATGCAAGAAATACATTTACAAAGATTAAGACTGCTTTAATTATACCTTCTTTGCAGTAGTAGTCTTTTTAGCAGTTGTCTTCTTGGTAGTAGACTTCTTTACAGCAGTTTTCTTTGCTGTACTCTTGGCAGTTGTCTTTTCAGTCTTGGTAGAAGATTTAGACGATGTCTTCTTTGCAGTAGACTTGGCTGTCTCCTGAACTTCCC
>JAGDBH010000334.1 GCA_017959135.1 Succinivibrio sp.
AATATAGATAAAACTTAGAAAAATTAAGAGGTTACAGTCACTGTTTTTTCTATCTCAGTGCTATTTATAGAAGATCGTTGCCGGCGAGAAATAAAAAACGCCCGGCCTTTTATGACCGAGCGCCTGATTGAATTCTAGATTGAATTACTTAACGAAGCCCATTGCAGAACGTGCAATCATCAGCTCTTCGTTTGTAGCGATAACAAATACCTTAACTGATGAATCTGGAGCAGTGATAAGCTGCTTGTCAACGCCCATAAATACCTTAGCGTGCTCGTTTGCAGCTTCATCAATCTTGATGCCGAATGACTCTTCTAACTCTTTTAGAACTAACTTACGGGTTACAGGACCATTCTCACCAACACCGCCTGAGAATACGATTGCATCAACATGTCCTAGTGGTACATAGTAAGAAGCGATGAACTTAGCTAATCTGTAAGCATACATCTCAAGAGCTAGCTTACATCTCTCATTGCCTTCCTTCATACCAGCAACAATTGGACGGAAGTCAGATGAAACACCACTTACAGCCATCATACCTGACTTCTTGTTGAATACTTCCTTAACCTCTTCTGGAGTCATACCCATCTTGTCGCATAGGAAGAATGCAACTGAAGCATCGATGCTACCGCAGCGGGTACCCATGATTAGACCATCTAGAGGAGTTAGACCCATTGAAGTATCGATACACTTGCCGCCCTTAACAGCAGAAATAGAAGCACCGTTACCTAAGTGACAGGTAATGATGTTGCACTGCTCAACAGGCTTGCCTAAAAGTTTTGCAGCTTCCTGTGACAGGAACATATGAGAAGTACCGTGAGCGCCATACTTACGTAGGTGTAGATCGGTGTAGTATTCCTCTGGGATTGCGTATCTGTAAGCCTTTGGAGGCATGGTCTGATGGAATGCAGTATCAAATACAGCAACATGAGGAATTGAAGGGAAACTTGCTCTTGCAGCGTCGATACCTAAAAGGTGAGCTGGGTTGTGAAGAGGAGCAAAAGGAATAACCTTTCTGATATTCTCTTCAACTTCATCGTTGATTAGGGTTGGCTCTGAATAAATATCACCACCCTGAACGATTCTGTGACCACATGCAACAATAGAATCAAGTAGAGCCTGATCCTTTGCTAAAACATTCTTAACAAGGTACTCAAGTGCCTTCTTGTGATCAGCGCCAGCACCTAAAGACTGTTCAGTCTTATCCCCGCCATTGAACTTCCATGAGATTCTGGCATCTTCAAGGCCTAGAGCCTCAGCAATACCATTTAGAAAAACATGACCATCTTTAGGATCTAAGATAGCGAATTTTACTGAAGAACTTCCGCAGTTAACAACCAACGCGGTCTTTGGATAATTATTCATTTGAGCACCTAATTTCTTCAACTATTTTTATGAACAAAATTACAATTAAGTAATAATTTTCTTATACAATAAGATTTTACCATTATGTACCTATAGTTACTAAACAAATGTGACATAAAATGTAGAATTGATAGTTGATATATACAAAAATTCACGTATTTTGAGTAAATCACATTTTTTTGTTTAATTTATAAGGCAATTAGAAAATGATTGATGTTGCAGATTTAAGAAGAAGTTACACTCAGGGTGGACTTGAAGAGTCTGATTTGACTGAGCATCCGATTGATCTTTTTGAAAAGTGGCTTAAACAGGCCATTGATTCACAGATATACGACCCAAACGGAGTCGTTGTCAGCACAGTCGATGAAAACAATCAGCCTTATTCACGCATGGTTCTTCTGAAAGACTATGATCGTGAAAATTTGATATTTTACACAAATCTGGGCTCACGTAAGGCTCAGCATATCAAGAATAACCCAAAGGTATGTCTGCTCTTCCCTTGGTACATGCTTGAGCGTCAGGTTATGTTCATCGGTGAAGCAGTAAGGCAGTCAACCGTTCAGGATTTAAAGTATTTCCACTCAAGACCAAGAGGAAGTCAGATTGGTGCATGGGCATCAAACCAGTCTCATCTGATTTCCGCACGAGGAATTCTTGAGAGCAAGTTCCTTGAGATGAAGGAAAAGTTCAAGAACGGAGAAATTCCCCTACCTTCATTCTGGGGCGGATATAAAGTTAAATTCAATAAAGTTGAGTTCTGGCAGGGTCGAGAGAACAGACTGCACGACAGATTCATCTATGAGTTAAAAGATGATGTCTGGCAGACTCCTGTAAGATTGGCCCCTTAAAAAAAGGAGCATATACATAAGTTCCATCCACCGCCCCCAGTTTAACTGGGGGCGGAATTTCAGGATAATAGAATTATTTTACATCCATTGTTAAAGCTGATTTAACAGTATTTTTAATTGTAAAATCCTCATTAGCGTTGTTAAAATCAAGCCCCGCTAGTCTATCCATCTCATTAGGAGTGATAGTGACTTCAAGTTCATTTTTTTGAACACTGCCTTCACCGACAACAATCAAAGT
>JAGDBH010000335.1 GCA_017959135.1 Succinivibrio sp.
AGTAAAGATGTATACTCAAGATCACCTTCAACCTCGTTGTGTGCCCAGGTTAGAGGATCCTGATAGTCATGGCTTAGGTGCTTGTAGAACTCGGTGTACTCCTCATCCTTAACATCCTTTGGAGTACGGGTCCATAAAGCCTGTGCATTGTTGATCTGAGTGTACTCAAACTTCTTCTCAGGCTCTTTCTTTTCTTCGCCTTCCTTAGGCTGCTCATATTTCTCCTCATATAACTCTACAGGAGTAGAAATATGATCTGAATACTTGGTGATGCACTCACGCAGCTTCCAGGTATCAGTGAATTCTGTCTCATCATCCTTTAGAGAAAGGATAATCTGGGTTCCGCGGAATGGAACCTTGATGTTCTCTGAAGTGAAGGTACCGTTACCCTCTGACTCCCACTTAACACCTTCATCCTCTGAAGCGTTAACTGAACGGGTAATTACGGTTACTTTCTTTGCAACAATAAATGAAGAATAGAAACCAACACCGAACTGACCGATTAACTGAGAATCTCTCTTTGCATCACCGGTTAGATTCTTCATGAAAGCTTCAGTACCTGACTCGGCAATGGTACCTAAGTGGCTGTTTGCCTCATCTAAAGTCATACCGATACCATTATCGGTAATGGTCAGGGTCTTTGCATCCTTATCAGGACGGATCTGAATCTTGAAGTTTGGATCATCCTTGATTAAATCCTGATTGGTTAAAGACATGAAGTGAAGTTTATCAATCGCGTCAGATGCGTTTGAAATTAACTCACGAAGAAATACTTCCTTGTTTGAATATAGTGAATTTGCAAGTAGATCTAGTAGTTTGGTTACTTGTGTTTGAAAGCCATGAACAGTAGCTGTCATTTTTTAAAAACTCTCCATTTGTTTAAAAGTGTATTAACACTGTCATCTAGAAATACAAATGGGGATGATTTTTATTATTTCAAGAAAATTTTTTAAATTTTTCTGCGGAAATTAAAAGATAGAGCCAGAGTATTGCCGTCAACTGAGGCCAGCTCACCACCAACAGGAACACCGGTGGCAATCTTCGAAACGCTGATATTAAGCTTTTTGGCAATCGCTGCAATATAGGAGGCTGTCACCTCACCTTCGGCTGTCTGACCTAATGCCAGAATAACCTCTGTGATATGCTCTTCCTGAAGTCTTTTGGTCAGAACATCAAAGCCAAGCTCTTCAGGACCGATACCGTCGATTGGACTTAGGTGACCATGAAGAACAAAGTAACTGCCGCTGTAGGAGGAAGAAGATTCAATCGCCATTACATCTGATGGTGATTCAACAATACAGATACTTCCTGAGTTACGACGCTTTGGGGATGAACACAGCTCGCATTCCTGATCTTTCTCATCAGTATAGTTTCTGCAGCGTGGACATATAGAAATGCTGTTTAATCCCTGCTCTATCACTTTGGCCATGGCAAGGCCTTCACTGCGTTTTCTGTCCAGCAGATAATACGCAATACGGGTAGCACTTACAGGGCCTATTCCAGGCATAACCTGCAGAGCTTCAACCATTGAATCGAGCAGAGAACTTGAAGACATATTAGAAAGGAAGCTTCATGCCTGGAGGTAACTGCATACCGCCGGTAACTGCTGATAACTTCTCCTTTGACTGCTCTTCAATGCGACGATGAGCATCATTGTAGGCAGCAGCAAGTAAATCCTCGCAGATTTCCTTGTCATCACCGAAAATAGAATCATCAATCTCAACACGACGAACTTCGTGGTTACCGGTGATGGTGATCTTAACCATACCAGCACCTGACTCGCCGGTTACTTCCATTCTTGCAATCTCATCCTGTGCCTTCTGAAGACGCTCCTGCATCAGCTGAGCCTGCTTCATCATATTGCCCATGTTAAACATTGTGTATTCTCCGTTAAAAAAAACTCAGAAAATTTTAATTGAAAGTGAAAGGTTTTGCAATTTGCACAAGTAAATTATTTAAGCTGAAATCAACTTTAGGGCACGCTTGCCAAGTCCATAGATTTCGGCAATTTTTCTGTCGATCTGATGCTTGATTTTCTCAGCCTCTGCACCTGATGCTTCCTTCAGATCATTAACCATGAATTCAATCTGCAGCTGATCATCGGCTGAGGCAATAGGAATAGGAACTTCCTCTAAAAGAGAACGCAGAATCTTAATGGTGTGGAATTTTCTCTCAAAGTAAAAACGTACAGCACTGGAGTTTAAAACAGCACACAGATAGACAGGTGACAGATTATCAAAACGCGGAATCAGAAAATTACAGCTGTTTAAAGTCAGTCTTCCCTTTTTATCCAGAGCTACAATCGGATACTTTGCAATAAAGCGGTAAACGATCTTAACCGGAGAACGATAGTACTCAATAGGTGCTATCTGCTGGAACTTACTCTCCTTAAGGTTAACAAAACTCTTAGGAGCCCCAATCCTGAAAGGCTCGATATCCACACCTCTTAAAACAGGCTCATCGCCTGCCATAGGTTCATTATGAACCATTCCGCTGTTTGAGCCGGTCACAATTCCAAGAGCAAACTGAGCATGTCCGCGAAGCTTAACGCAGTGTTCAAAATCATCCATCTTGGATAGAACCTTGGCTTCCTGATCGGTGATTCTGAAGTTGAAATCAAGCGACGTTCTCTCACGTCTTACGATATAGGTTGACTCATTGGTATTAACAATAACCTCACCGACCGCTCCTGAGTATGAGGTCTTCTCTAAAGTCAGAACCACACTCTGACACTGCACCGCATGGAAAACCTCATCAAGATATCGCACAGACTTTACACGCGCATGCATAGAGATGAAGGTTCTGATTAAATCGTGGGATGCCACATTCAGAATTGCCTCTGGCAGAACAAACTGAACAATTCCGCCTTCATCCAGAAGATTTAAGGATCTCTCCACAAAAAGATCTGCAAAGTAAGGTCTGGTCTTTTTAGCCTCTTCTAAGGTCTTTGCATAACGTTTGATTGCAGCAGGATCATCACAGCTTCCAAAAGGAGGATTGCCTACAATCACATCTGCCTTAGGCAGATTCTTTGAGGTAAGAGTGTCGGCCTTTAAAAGATGAGTGCAGAGAAATTCCTCGGTTAAGTCATCCTCAGCCAGCGCAAAATTGATTCTTGCAAGCGATACAGACAAGGAATCAAGATCACAGCCGTACAGATCATTTACATCGGCACCTCTTTTCAGAAGTCTTAAAAGGAAGTTGCCAGAGCCGCAGCATGGATCTAAAAACACACGGCCAGCTCTGATGGAAATGGTCTCTAAAGCTGTATCCGTCAGTTCCTGAGGAGTATAGTATCTTCCCTCCTGACGACGGGATGAAAGCTCCATTAAAGAAAGGTAGATAAGACCTAAGGTATCCTCGTAGGGAACATAGTGAAGTTCAAAGTCAGGAAGATTCCTGCAGGATTTTAAAAGTGAATTCTTCGGAGTCTTGTCGATGAGCTCTAAAAGCAGCCACTCATATCTTCCGATATCCAGTCTGCCTTCAAGATATGCCTTGAAAAAATGAGAGCTTACATAGGTATCAAGCTTTTTAGCCTCAACTAAAAGCTGCAGAAAGGACTCACACAGCAGAGCTCTGATGTAGGTTAATGTGCTAGAAAAATCCTCAACCAGAATAGACAGAGCTATATGGTTCGGTGAATTCTTTGAAATATAGTTTATATACAGTTCCTGTGCTCTGACTGACTGTCTGGAATTGGCGGCAGCACGTCTTCTCTTAAGAGAATTTCTGCTGCTTATGATTGAATCAATCTGAGTTTTTGAAAACTTCAGTGAACCGTCGGCAGAATCATCCTTAATCTTTCCTGTCTTAAGCCAGTTCTTGATTGTAGACAAAGAAACATCCAGCAGATCACAAGTCTGACCTAATGAAAGAAAATCTGTCTTATGCTGCTCTGCCATA
>JAGDBH010000336.1 GCA_017959135.1 Succinivibrio sp.
CTCGGCAAGACTTCATGCGGTTTTCCCTGATAAAGACTATATCTCTCACACAGTGGTATTTCATCCATCGGTTATTTCTTCAAATCCTGAAAGCGATATCTACAGAAAATATCTGGAACCTCTGATAAACGGCGATAGCTTTGCAGGCCTTCATTTAATCAAGGATATTCCTTTTCGCAGACAGCTTCTTTCATATACAAAAAGTGCCTTTGAAAGTTATATAAAAGGGGATTTTGGCTATGAGATAGATGTTGCTAATTCATTGGCAAAAGCTGTTCAGTGTCTTGCTTATCACGTTATCAGTTCCTCCGAGAATAACGTCAGTGTTCCTGATAAATCTATTCTTCGAGTTAAGAAAATGCTGGCTTATCTTACTCAGAATCTATCCGAGAAAATTGAGATAGAGGATATTGCAAAGGTTGCCAGAATCAGTACTACTGAATGTCTTCGCTGTTTTAACAAAACAGTGGGAATGCCTCCGATTCAGTATCTAAAGAAGCTGAGAATTCAGAAAGCGGCTCTGCTTTTAGGTTCATCAGACGACAAGATTATCGATATTGCTCTTGCCTGTGGTTTTTCAGATATGAGCTATTTTGCAAGAGCTTTTAAGGAATCCCGTGGCATGAGTCCTAAAGAGTACCGAAATTCGGTGAGGTAATAACTATTTTTTGAATTTGTATTTTCCTTTTCCGAAACCTGATACTGGTTCTATTATGTTGAAGTTCAACATTATTTTTATAAGCTCAGAGGCTCTTGATGCCTTTAAATCGATAACATTCATAAGATCAGAACGTCCAAAGATTTTTTTGTCTGAAAATGCTTCTCTAATTGCCTGTATATTCTTTTCAGTTTTTAGATTTAATTTGTTCTCAATGTCCGGTTTTGAGTCCACAATGTTCGGTTTTGCAACTTCTTGATTAAATTTCCATTTGATATGTAACGTTCTATTATTTAAAGGATTTTTTTCATTAAGGAGCAGATTTCTTAGAAACAATTCGAGAAATTCTGTTGTTTCATGAATTCCGTTTTGAATATCTGTGTAATTTGCTCTAACCAAAGCGTTTCTGAAGTACCAGGAGTTCTTTGCAAAAATATCGTTTGTTACATTAAAACCATGTTTCCTAAGATATTTTATAAAAAAAACTGCCGTTGTTCTTGTATTTCCCTCTCCAAATACATGGTTCTGCCATAAATTAGATACGAAAACAGCATAATGATGAATTACTTTATCAATGGAAAGGTTCTGATAAGAGAATCTTTTCTCTTCTGCTATGTCATACTCTAAAGTTGCTTTTAGTTCTGTTGCTGAACCATAAAGAACTGTTTGTCCATCCAAGACCCACTCTTTCTTTGTGATGTTGTAATCTCTAATCTGTCCAGCATGTTTAAATATGCCCGCGAATAATTTTTTGTGGATAGAAAGATATTCGTTCACAGAGAAATTAAATGTTTTTTCTGATAATAAAGCTGCTATTCTTGCAGATACTTTATCTGCTTCCTCTGTGCGGTCTTCATCTGAGGTTGAAGGTTTCTTTGCGTAATAACTCTGGATCAGATCATTTGCATCCTTAAAAGAAATCTCTCCTTCGATATTTCGAATGGCTGTATTTTTCAGATAGTCTGATGTTTTTAATCCGTCAACAGCTTGTAGACCTATAGCTGTCTGCCAAGCATATCCTTTTTCCTGTTTGGTAGCTTCAGCGTTTTTTATATATTCTTCAAAAGGATCTTTTTCCATTCTCTGCAACCTTTCAAGTTATCTATAGATATTTTAGCGATATTAGAAATAATGAAAAGCGTTAATCCTATTTTGTCTTGTTAAACCTCTCACAATTGTCTAATCCTTTCCTTAATTCTTCTCTTTTGTATTTTTTTTGTTCTATAAACAAAATAGAGGCTGTTCTTTTATGACTTCCTTCAGATGTTGAATACAACTGTTTAGCTGAAATAAAGCAAACAAAGAGGGGTCTGTATGAAAACTCTTGGTATTATTGGCGGCATGGGCCCTATGGCAACTGTTGATCTGATGCGTAAAATAATCCTTTCTACAGATGCTAAAAGAGACCAGGAGCATATTCATATGCTTGTGGATTGCAATACAGAGGTACCAGATAGATCAGCTGCAATTGAAGGAAAAGGAGAATCTCCTGTTAAGGAGATGTTAAAGTCAGCAAAACTCCTTGAATCACAGGGAGCAGATGTCATTGTAATTGCCTGCAATACTGCACATTATTTTCTTGATGAATTTAAAGATAAGGTCAATGTTCCAATCATCAATATGGTAGATGAGACAGTGAAATACTGTGTGGATTCATGTTATTCTGAAGTCGGTTTACTATGTACGGTTGGTACAAAAAATACCGGACTTTATCAGAAAGCCTGTGACAGGTTTAATCTTAAACTTATCGTTCCTGATGATGAAGAGATTAAAGCTATTCAGGATATGATTTATTCTGGCGTAAAGGCCAATAATTTTAATTATGATACTTCCTGTGTTAAGACCGTTATTTCCAATATGAGCAAAAGAGGAGCTCAGGCATTTATACTTGGCTGTACTGAAACTCCAATTGCAGTACAGATGTATAATCTGGAAGGTAATTTTATTGATTCTTCTCAGGTTCTTGCCAATAAAGCCATAGAGGCAGTGGGCGCTCATCTGATTAAAAACTGAAGGTGCCATAAAACTCCTGTTTCATTGTAAGCAGCAGCTGTCTTTTTCTTGGGCAGGCCATCCGTATCCATCTCAATTTTTGGAATTTCCTCAGAATTTTGAAGAAATTCCATCAATTATTCTTGCTCTTGTCGGTTTTTGGTAACAATATTAAACAAACTGACTAAGGAGTATCGTCTATGAAAAAAATGTTAAAGCTTGTTTCTGCAGTAGCAGGTCTAATGATTGCATCAAATGCTCTGGCAGAGCATGAAAAGGTTTCCATTAACTTTCCAACAGCATCTGCATCTGGTGCCTTATATGCTGTTGGAGCAGCTATTACTCATCTATGGGATAGCAAAATCGACTATGTAAGTGCTTCAAGTCAGGCTTCAGCTGGTGGTATAGATAACCTTAATCAGGTTGCTGAAGGTGAAGCTCAGGTATCAATCGCAATCTCAAGCAACTGCTATCAGGCTTTAAACGGTACAGACAGTTTTGAAGGATATGCATATCCGGATCTGAAGGTTATCGCAGGTTTATACTTCAATCCAAATCAGGTTGTAGTAACCGGTAAATCAGGTATCAGCACCTTAGAAGAAGTAAAAGGCAAGCATTTTGCTGTAGCATCAGCAGGATCAAGTGTTTATGGCGAGTGTGAGAACCACTTTGTCGCTGCCGGTCTAAAATTCCCTGATGATCTGAATGCCGAGTACATTACCTTTACCGATGCAGCTGATATGCTTCAGAACAATACCATTGACGGAGCATGGATTATGTCAGGTGTTCCTGCATCAGCTGTAACCCAGGCATTAAGTTCAGGCAGCAAGCTGATACCAATTGAGGATAAGATTCTTAACACTTTAAAAAATAAATTCCCTTGGTATGCTTCATATACAATCCCTGCAGGAACCTATCCTGGTCAGGATAAGGATGTTAAGACTACTGCAATCAAGATGGTAATGTTCTGCCGAGGTGATCTCGATGAGCAGACTGTTTACGATCTGACCAAGACCTTCTGGACCAATATTAAGGAGTTAGGTGCTGCTCAGTCTAACCTGAAAGGTCTGGAACCAAATAATGCAGTAAAGGATATAGCAAATCTTCCACTACACAGCGGTGCCGAGAAATACTACAAAGAAATCGGTGTTCTTTAGTTTTCTGATTCAGGCATCTGATTTTTCAGGTGCCTGGAAAAATCCCCACTTTTCTACCACTTCTTTTTTCTCTGTTTTTGTTTCTTGTAAAGAGCATAAATAAGCCAATCTTGTGACTTGCTCTGCATTTACATAAAGATCTTGGATAATACTTATCTGTAAAATATATTTAACTTACTGTTTTTAGCCAAAAAACTAATTCTCTCCTAATTTATTTTTTCTTGAAAAACTGCAATCTTTTGATAAACTTAATGGGTGAAAGTGGGAAATTGTGGGTTAATTGTTTCTAACCCAAGGGAATGGTGATGTTTACTGGTCTTCTTTTAAGTGGCACCAATGATGTCAGCCTTGATCTTAAAGGCCGAATGGCTATTCCTGCCCGTTATAAGGAGCTCATCAAAGATGAATCTGATGGTCAGCTGATAGTCACCAGATCTCTCTTTGACAAATGCCTGTGGATTTATCCAACCTCCGAGTGGGAGAATGTGGTCGAATCTCTGGGCGCTCTACCTACTATCACCGACCCGCTTTGTCGAACAATTCAGCGTATTGTACTTGGAAGTGCCGTTTTCTGTAGTCTTGATGCTCAGGGAAGAATTCTTATCCCACAGGAATTAAGAACTGAAGCTTCACTAGAGAAAAAAGCATTTCTGATTGGCTTTAACAATAAATTTGAGCTTTGGTCCGAAGAGAACTTTAAAGCTCAGCGTGAGATTGATAATAATCTGCTTATGGATGCATGCAAGTCAATGGAATCTCATAGTCTGCTTGCAAATCTCAAGCTTTAACTTAACTAATTGAAGGTTTTAGATGGCTTTTTCTCATATTCCTGTTTTACTGAACGAAGTCTTAGATGGTCTTGATATCAAAGAGGACGGGATATATGTGGATGCTACTTTCGGCAGGGGAGGGCATTCAAGAAAGATTCTAGAAAGACTAGGCCCTTCAGGAAGACTTTACGGTCTTGACAGAGATTTAACAGCTGTTGAAGCTGCAAAAGAAATTAAAGACGAACGTTTCTGCATTACTCACAGTGCATTTTCAAATATTCTTGAAGTCTGTGAGAAGCTGGGAATTGCCGGAAAAGTAGATGGCATTCTTATGGACATTGGTGTGTCCTCTCCTCAGATTGATGATCCATCACGAGGGTTCTCCTTTGATAAGGATGGTCCTCTTGATATGAGAATGGATCAGAGTGCAAAGCTTGATGCAAAGACAATTGTTAATACCTATTCAAAACAGGATCTGGCTTATATATTCAAGGTTTACGGCGAGGAGAACTTTGCTTCTAAAGTTGCAGCTGCAATTGTAAGAGACCGTGAAAAGAAACCTTTTGAGACCACTTTGGAGCTCTCAGAGTTTATTAAGAGAGTTATCGGTGGCAAGCCAACCCCTAAACACAAGGCAACCCGCTGTTTCCAGGCATTGAGAATCGCGGTAAACGGAGAACTGGATGAGCTTAAGAAAGCGTTAGACAGCAGCCTTGATGTATTAGCAGATAATGGAAGACTGTGTGTTATCAGCTTCCATTCATTAGAAGACAGAATTGTAAAAACATTTATAAAAGATAAGTCTCAGGGCCAGAAGGTTCCTAACGGATTACCTCTGACTTTCGAAGAAACAGAAAAAATGAGACTAGCTAC
>JAGDBH010000337.1 GCA_017959135.1 Succinivibrio sp.
AATGTATCTTATTTACAAGATAATCTAATCTTTGCAAATGCAACTCTTCTTTATGAAGAGTTGTTTCTCACTAAACGCATACTTCAAGACAAAAATCTCATCAAATCAGTATTAGACCTGCGATTACTCCCAGTAAAATCAAGGTTATAAAGTAAGTTATTCTTTTAATATCAATTGGATAAGTGTTACTAAAAATGATGTTCGCTTTATATGATATATATCACTAATTTAATATCTTTGAAAATCAATATGTTATTTATCTAGCAGTTATTTTTAGAAATGGAAAAAAACTTGACTGTACCTCAAACTGTACCTTAAAATAGAAATATTAGAAGATAACAGTCTGATTTTAAACAAAAAAAGTGCCAGGATCAAGAATGATAAAAGAAATCCTGGCACATCAAATTCTTTCTATTGGATCTTAATTTTAGGTTATCTTTTCATATAAGCAATTTTCTTAAGCAAAATTCAAAAAAGTGTTAATTAGATCCGATTTTTCAGAGAATCAATGAGTTGCCTTTTTTCAGGTCATCTCAAAAATCATCAACTCTTTGTTTTTTCCGTTATAAAATTTTTTGATTTTGTGAAGTGAGCTCTTGTCTTTTTTGTATATTATTTTTTTCTTCAATCTACAAAAAAATGTGATTTCTGTTAAAATAGGGCAAATTTTTTAACGTTGAAAGAGTGTTATGCAAGAATCTATTTTACGTAAATTAGAAGCTTTGGTTGAGCGTCATCAGGAAGTTGAGCAGCTGTTAAGCCAGCCTGATGTAATCGCTGATCAGGATAAGTTCCGTGAGCTTAACCGTGAGTATTCTCAGCTTCAGGTTACAGTAACTACTTACAAGGAATACACCACCGCAGTAGCAGATCTAGAAGAAATGGAGCTGATGCTCAATGGTGATGATGAAGATATGAAGGCTATGGCCGAGGAAGAAATCGGTCCTACCAGAGAGAAGACTGAGCATTTAGAGCATGAGCTTCAGTTACTTCTTCTGCCTCATGACAAGCGAGATGACTGTAACTGCTTCCTTGAAATTCGTGCTGGTACCGGTGGTGATGAAGCAGCTCTTTTTGCAGGCGATCTGTTCAAGATGTACACCCATTATGTTGAGTCAAAGGGCTGGCAGCTTGAAGTTATCTCTGTAGCTGAAGGTGAAATGGGCGGTTACAAGGAAATCATTGCAAAGATGTCTGGTGAAGGCGCTTATGGCTACATGAAGTTTGAGTCAGGCGGTCACCGTGTTCAGCGTGTTCCTGTAACAGAAACTCAGGGTCGTGTTCATACTTCAGCATGTACAGTAATGGTTCTTCCTGAGATTCCTCCTGCAGAAGCTCCTGTTATCAATCAGTCTGATTTAAGAATTGATACCTTCCGTGCGTCAGGTGCCGGTGGTCAGCATATTAACAAGACCGATTCTGCAATCCGTATTACTCACTTACCAACTGGTATTGTTGTTGAGTGTCAGGATGAGCGTTCCCAGCATCAGAACAGAGCTCGTGCTATGGAAGTTCTTTACTCAAGACTAGCTCAGCTGGAAGAGGACAAGAGAAATGCTCAGGCTACAGAAATGCGTCACAGCATCTTAGCTTCAGGTGATCGTTCTGATCGTATCAGAACCTACAACTTCCCTCAGAGCCGTATTACAGATCACCGCATCAATCTGACTGTTTACCGTTTAGACGAAGTTCTAGCAGGTAATCTGGATCTTATGCTTAAACCTGTAATTGAGGAGTTCAAGGCAGAACAGCTTGCCTCTATGGCATCTCAGGGTGCTCTCTAATCCTTAATTATCTATTATAAATAACTATTCACAGAATCCTGTGAATAGTTATAAACCCCCACTCCTATGACAATATTCGAAGCATTAAAACTATCCAGAACAAAACTTTCCAATGCTGGAATCGAAAGCGCTTCTCTTGATGCATCTCTAATCATGTCTCATATTACCGGGCTATCTAAGGTTCAGCTGATAACACATGATACAGATGAACTTTCTGAAGAGAATGCTGCCAAGTTTAACGAGCTTATCGGCAGACGTATTACTGGATATCCTATTGCCTATATTCTAGGTTATAAAGAATTCTGGGGATTAAAGCTTAAGGTTACACAAGACACACTGATACCAAGACCTGATACCGAGATTATTGTCCAGACTGCAATTAACTGTAAGGTTAAGGGGCCTATTTTAGATATGGGAACTGGCACTGGCGCAATTATTCTGGCTCTAAAATCAGAGTACGGGGATAATGTTGAAGCGTATGCCTGCGATATTTCTAAAAAGGCACTTGATGTTGCCTCAGAAAATGCAAGAAATCATTCTCTAGATGTAACATTTATTGAGTCAGACTGGTTTTCAAATCTTGGTGATATGAAGTTCTCGCTGATTGTTTCAAATCCACCTTATATAGAAGAAAACGATCCTCATCTTTCTAAGACTTCTCTTCCTTATGAGCCTATAACAGCTCTTACATCTGGGGCTGACGGGCTTGATGATATCCGTTCTATCTGCAGAGATGCCTTAGCTCACCTTATTAAAGGAGCACCTCTGATGGTTGAGCATGGATACAATCAGGGCAGGGCTGTTTCTGAGATTTTTATTGAAAACGGATATAAAAATGTCGAGACCATCAAAGATTTTGGTGGAAACGACCGAGTTACGATTGGCTATATGAGCTAGCCTGAAAAGAAATACGGCATCAGATGAAAGCACCTGATGCCGATAAGATCCTTATGTTTGTTTGATTGTATAGAATTAACTTATGGATTCATTATACGGAGAATAAAATATAAAAAGTTGATCTAGAGCAATGTTTGGAAAATATGCTCAATTTTATATAATAAATTAAACAACATAGCTGATTTCTTTGCCTAATCTTACTTGTATCTTGCCTAATTTTATCCATTTTTACTTTCTTTACTAATATTCAGAAATTTTTTACATCAATTCCTACTATAAATTTCTCCTGCTGACCTAATCTTAAAATAATAGTTTTGAGAGGAAAGTCTATGACCGATGTATTTGAGAAATTACTGAGGAACAAAAAAGTTAATATTCGTTCTGAGGAGTTTGCCCCAGCAATCGAACATATTTACTGGTCCAATGCAATGTGTCATCGAATAAACTTCAGCGAACCGGATTTTAAAATTCTAAAAACACTGTTCGATGAGCTGTTTAATGGAAAGCTTCCTCCTTCAAGTATTCTTATACCGCCTATTCATATATATTTTCCACGTCACCTTTTCATAGGAGAGAATGTGTTTGTTAATCACAACAGTACGTTCATGGCTGCTGGAGGTATTGAGATAGGAGAGGGCTCTTTTATAGGACCAAATGTGTCTGTAATAACAGATAACCATGAGTTTGGCTCTCTTCAGCATCTCCATCCAAAGAAGGTAAAGATAGGAAAACGAGTCTGGATTGGCGCAAACGCTCTGATTCTGCCAGGAGTAACAATAGGTGATGATGCTGTTATTGGAGGCGGTGCTGTTGTAACATCCGATGTTGCTTCAAAGACACTGGTTGGAGGAAATCCTGCAAAACTTATTAAGCGGCTGTAAAGAAAAGGGGGAGATTAAGTAGTCTGGTTTAAAAGCAAAAAAGACGCCCGCAGGCGTCTTTTTCAACAACACATTATGGTTTAATCTAAACCTGAAGTGTCGTCTGATGAACTGTTCATATAGCCATTGCCATTTAGATCGTCATCATTGCCAACAGAGCATAGTCTGTGCAGGTGACGTGGCTGAATAACCTGAAGATACTTTTTGAAAATTTTTGCGTTATGATCGGTA
>JAGDBH010000338.1 GCA_017959135.1 Succinivibrio sp.
GGGTTCTTCAAAGACTTTTTCTTTGATTAAAGCTTCATCCATATGCCGGTTAGTACATAAAAATGCTCTCTGTGTTTCTTAAACTTCACTTATCTGTTTTCATTGCTGGTTTTACAGGATTATTCGGTAGACTGGTAACTCTGGATGCTTTCTGGATTGTTTTTTTCAGAATGCTTCTTGGCGGAGTAATATTAGCCGCATATCTGATTGTATTCAGAAAACTAAGATGGCTCGGTTTTAAAGGAACCCTAAGCTGCATGACAGCTGGAGCTATTCTCTGTGCTCATCTGATTCTGTTCTATCTTGCGATTAAGCTATCCAATGTCTCCATTGGCGTAGTCTGTGTTTCTACAATTGGCTTTTTTGTTGCCTTAATTGAGCCATTTGTAGTAAAAACAAAGTTCTCGTTTACCGATGTGGTTTATTCCTTACTGGCTATTCTAGGTGTGCTTGTAATCTTTGGTTTTGATGCCCGTTATCGTCTTGGTATTGCAGTCGGTATTGTCTGCGCAGTTTTTTCTGCAATTTACTCTATCTATAACAAAAGAATAACTCTAAAGTATGAGAATTACTCACTTATAAGCTGGGAGCTGGTAGGTGGAACCATATTTATGACTATGCTTTTACCTTTCTATTACATGATAGAGGGGCAGTGGTCTTTGTATTTTAGCTTCAGTGATGCTTTTTACCTGCTTTTAGCCGGAGTGATCTGTACTGCAGGACTATATCTTCTGCAGCTTCAGGTTTTGCAGACTCTTTCTGCATTTACCGTGATGCTTTCTTATAATCTGGAACCGGTGTATTCGATTATTCTGGCGATGATTCTATTTGATGAAGCATCAGAGCTTAATGCCTCCTTCTATGTTGGCATTCTGATAATTATTATATCTGTTGCTCTGAAGACCACGAAATCTTTCCATGTGGCAGGCAAGGATAGGACTCTAAGTAATTAGGAATACCATCCTGATTTTCTGTAGATATGTCTTTTAGCGAAATGCAGAAAACAGCTCTCAGGCACGCTAAATCTTAGCTCTAAAAATGAGGTATTTGCGTGCCTGAATTTGATTATTTTTTACTTGCTGTAAGTAAATGCAGGAATGAAGGCTCCCTTATATGAAGTTTTGATGATGTCTGCTACCTCTTTTGTATGGTACAGATCAACGATGTGAAGGAACAGCTCGTTGTCTTTATCACTCTCTCTTGAGGCGATGACATTTACAAATGGATTTTCAAGTCCCCAGCCTTCGGTTTTTTCAATATAGATTGCATCCTTATCAGGAGTTAATCCACGGTCCACTGCATAGCCTCCATTGATAAAAGCTGCAGTTACATCATCCAGAGTTCCGTAGGAATTTGCAGCGTCAACCCAGTAGAACTTAAGGTTCTTTGGATTCTCAATAATGTCACTCTCTCCTGGAAGATATCCAGCATCAGCCTTGAGTTTTAAATAACCAGCAGTTTCAAGCAGTCTTAATGCACGTCCCGTAGTAATTGGATCACTAGGAACTGTTAGAGTATCACCTTCTTTAATTTCATTGATATCTTTGATTTTCTTGGAGTAGAGTCCTAATGGAGCAATGATGGTGGTGCCGATTGCCTTTAAGTGATAGTTATTCTCGTCTGATTCAGTCTTTAAAAAAGCTCCTGTCTGGAATGCATTCAGATCGATTTCTCCATCCTCAAGTGCTCTGTTAGGCAGAGGATATGTTGAGAATCTTACAAGTTCTACTTTAACACCCTCATCAGCAAGTTTTGCAATGATTGGATTCCAGTATTCATTGTTTTCTCCTACAACACCGATCTTTACTTCGGTACGATCGTAGGCATAGGAAGGAGTGCAAATGGCAGAAACTAAAACTGTTAGGGCAATTCCTTTCTGAATAATTCCGGATAGTTTTTTGAGATTTAATGTTTTCATAATATATTCCTTAAATTCTTTCTGAATTAAAGTCTGTTTGAGCTTAAAAAACTGCTTTCTGCAGTTTGAAACACTGTGAATGGAGTTCTATTACCTCCTGTATTCGTTGTTTTCTCATTCTAAAAAAGCTTTTACGCTTCTTTAATTTTTGCTGGCTCTTATTTTCAAATTATGTCTATATTCTTATAGAGGTGATGTCATCAGAGACTGAACTGCTCTGAACCAGGCCGTTCCATCTGTTACAGGCAACAGCCATAGTTATAGTTATTTCTTTTGATACAAAAATAAATGAGTGAGTTTTACTTATTTATTTTTTGTTTTA
>JAGDBH010000339.1 GCA_017959135.1 Succinivibrio sp.
GAGATAACGATGGTGTAGAGCAGTGGAAAAGCGAGTGGGTAGAATTAAGCTAACTCTGCTTTAGTCCGCATTTCTATATGCTTCATATAAAACAAAAGGGAGATTCATTAAACCTCCCTTTTTTTAACAAACTATCAACAGTAATACTGTATATTAGTTCATTGCCTTAATCTTAGCTGCTAACTTGCTCTTATGACGAGCTGCCTTATTCTTGTGAATAAGACCCTTGCCAGCAGCACGGTCTAGAACTGGCTCAGCTAATGCAAATGCAGCCTTAGCCTCGTCCTTGTTACCAGCCATAACAGCCTTAAGTACGTTCTTTACTAAAGTGCGCATCTTAGAACGTGCAGCAACATTGTGCTGACGAGCCTTCTCAGAAATTAAAACGCGCTTCTTTGCAGATTTAATATTTGGCACAGATAGCTCCTGAAATCTTAAAAAATTACCACCAAATTCTCATAGTGGTGAATAATCGCAGTATTCTATCAATTTTTTTTTCAAATTTAAAGTAGAACACCAAAAATTGTCCCATATTCTACAATACTTTTTCAGTACAGATCCAACATATATATGGCCAATTTTATAACTAAATGAAAAATAATATATTTTTGTAATAACGAAAAAACCGTGATGTATACTCAGTTTTAATATATAATTAACACTTTATAAGTGTTTTGTAACATTTTTACTATAACTACAATTAACGGTTTATTTGATGCGTCTTATTCGTTGTCTTTCTGATTTTAAAGGAACTCCTAACGGGGTAGCCATTGCAATTGGAAATTTTGACGGATTTCATAAGGGCCATCAGGCTGTAATTGAGTGTATGAAAGAAAAGGCAGAGAGACTGAATCTCGTGCCTGCTGTCATGATTTTTGAACCTCAGCCTTTGGAATATTTTTCCAAGGACAAATCTCCAGCTAGAATCTCATCACTTCGAGATAAACTTCTTGCACTCAAATCTGCAGGTGTACAACTTGTTTTTTGTATGAAATTCAATGCTGATTTCGCTGCAATGAGCGCCCATGATTATGTTATTGAACTTCTAGGGAAAAAACTTGGAGTTAAAAGCGTAACCGTAGGTACCTTGTTCAATTTTGGTCAAGGTGGAAAATCCACAATTGATGATTTAAAAAAAATTGGAGCATCAATTGGAATGGAAGCAAGTGCAATAGACGGTGTGGACCTGAATGGGGAACGCATTTCAAGTACTAAAATCAGAGAGTATTTGTTTAAAGGTCAGCTTGATCAGGCAAAAGAAGCCCTAGGCAGATATTATTCAATGTCAGGGATTGTGGTTCATGGAAATCGTATAGGCAGAGATTTAGGATTTCCAACTGCAAATATGAATGTAAATCGCAGAATAAGCCCTTTAAAGGGAGTGTATGCGGTTAAAGTTTCAACCAGATTTGGTTTGAAAGATGGCATGGCAAATGTAGGTGTTCGTCCTACTGTTGTGCCAAATCAGACTAAGGCAATTCTGGAAGTTAATATCTTTGATTTCGATAAAGACCTGTATGGTCAGAGTATCAGGGTCTTTTTCATAAAGAAAATCAGAGATGAGATGAAATTTGATGATATAGAGATCCTAAAAGAGCAACTTAAAAAAGATAAGATTTTTGCTCAGGAATATCTCTTAAATCATAATGTTAACGAATTTTAATTTTTGTTTTTGGTAGACAGGAAAATGGCTGATTATAAAAATACTTTAAACCTTCCAAATACAGACTTTCCTATGCGAGGCAATCTTGCTCAGAGAGAGCCTGGAATGTTGATGGATTGGGAAAAGCGTTGTCTTTATAAGAAAATTCGCACAGCACGTGCTGGCGCCAACATGTTTATTCTTCATGATGGCCCTCCATACGCTAACGGCAATATTCATATTGGACACTCAATTAATAAGGTTTTAAAGGATATTATTATTAAGTCAAAGACCTTATCAGGATTTGATTCTCCTTATATTCCTGGTTGGGACTGTCACGGTTTACCAATTGAAGTAAAGGTTGAAAGCCTAATCGGAAAGCCTGGTGCAAAGGTTGACGCCGCAACCTTCAGAAAAGAATGCAGAAAATATGCTGCAAGTCAGGTTGAAGGCCAGAAAAAGGACTTTAAGCGTCTTGGTGTATTAGGCGATTGGGATAATCCTTATCTGACCATGAATTACAAAACTGAGGCTGATACTTTAAGAGCTTTAGGTAAGGTTATTGCTAATGGCCATTTTGTAAGAGGTTTAAAGCCTGTTTACTGGTGTATGGACTGTCAGTCAGCTTTAGCTGAAGCTGAGGTTGAGTATGCTGATGTCAAGTCAGATTCAATCTATGTACGTTTTGCTTCAACAGACGATGACAAGATTCTAAATACCTTTAATGCTCAGGGTAAAGGTCAGGGTCCAATCTACTGTGTAATCTGGACCACAACTCCATGGACACTTCCTGCTAACAGAGCAATCTGTCTGAATGAGCAGTTAAAGTACAGTCTGGTTCAGGTTGAAACAGATCGCGGTGCAGAACGTTTTATTATGGCATCAGATCTTGTTGAAACTGTAATGAACAGCTGCGGAATTGAAAAGTATGAGCAGATCGGTGATGAGGTTTCAGGAAAGGCTTTGGAGCTTATGAAGTTTAAGCATCCATTCCTGAACATTGAATCAACTGTTATTTTAGGTGCCCATGTTACTTTAGAGGCTGGTACCGGATGTGTTCACACCGCTGGTGGTCACGGTCTTGACGATTATAATGTAAGTACAAAATATGGAATCGAAATCTACAACCCTGTTGGCCCAGATGGCTGCTTTAAAGAGGATGTAGAATTCTTTGCCGGATTAAATGTATTAAAGGCAAATCCTAAGGTTATCGAGGTTCTAAAGGAAAAAGGCGCTTTAGTTAAAGCTATTTCTATTACTCATAGCTATCCTCACTGCTGGCGTCACAAGACTCCTGTAATTTTCCGCGCAACTCCTCAGTGGTTCATTTCAATGGATGGAAAAGGCCTGAGAAGCAGAGCTTTAGAAGAAATTGCTAAGACCAAGTGGATCCCTGCATGGGGCCAGAACCGTATCGAAGCAATGGTTAAACAGCGTACAGACTGGTGTATTTCTCGCCAGAGAACATGGGGTATGCCATGTGCTGTTCTAATCAACAATGAGACTAACGAGATTCATCCTGATACTCCAGCAATTATTGAAAAGGTTGCCAAGGCAGTTGAGAAGGATGGAATTCAGGCATGGTGGGATCTGAAGGTTGAAGATCTGATCGGACCAGAAGAGGCTAAACTTTATCATAAAGATCCAAACACTCTGGATGTGTGGTTTGATTCAGGTTCAACTCAGTTCAGTGTTGTTGATCAGCGTGAAGAATTCAAGGGACACAGTGCTGATTTATATCTAGAAGGTTCAGATCAGCATCGTGGCTGGTTTATGTCTTCTCTGATGCTTTCAGTTGCAACCAAAGATAAGGCTCCATACAAGGAAGTTCTGACCCACGGCTTTACAGTTGATGGCCAGGGCAGAAAGATGTCCAAGTCATTAGGTAACGTAATCGCACCTCAGGAAGTTATTGATAAGCTTGGTGCAGATGTTCTCCGTTTATGGATTGCATCTAATGATTACACTGGTGATATGGCTGTTTCTCATGAAATCTTCAAGAGATCTTCTGATGCATATCGTCGTGTAAGAAATACAGTTCGATTCTTACTTGCAAATCTGAACGGCTTTAACCCTGAGACTGATATGGTTCCATTTAACTCAATGGTTGAGCTGGATAAGTGGGCAGTATCATTAGCATCTAAGACTCAGAAAGAGGTTGTTGCCTGCTATGACGAGTACGACTTCCACAAGGTTGTACAGATTCTGATGAATTTCTGCTCTATTGAGTTAGGTTCATTCTATCTAGATATTATTAAGGACCGTCAGTACACAGCTAAAGCTGACAGTGCAGCTCGTCGTTCATGTCAGACTGCTCTATATCTGATTGCTGAGTCTCTGATTCGCTGGATTGCTCCTATCCTGTCATTTACTGCTCAGGAAGCCTGGGAAGCAATGCCTGGCAAGAGAGATGAATTTGTGTTCACTTCAACCTGGTTCGACAAACTTGAAGAGCTAGATGAGTCTTCAGAGTTTAATTCTGAATACTGGAATAGAATGCTGAACTTCAGAAACGAAGCTAACAAGGCTATTGAAACAGCAAGAAACAATGGCGTAATAGGTGGTTCTCTTGAAGCTGATGTAAAGATCTTCACAAAAGGTCAGTTATTCGAGGATCTGAAGAAACTAGAAAAAGAGCTATGTTTCGTTCTGATTACTTCAAAGACTGTAATCACTGATGAAGAGGCGCCTTCAGATTCCTTCAAGTCTGAAATTCTTGATTGTGCATTTACAGTTACCAAGTCTACTGCCAAGAAGTGTGAAAGATGCTGGCACTATGAGGATGCTGTGGATGCTGATCCTGAGTATCCAGGCTTATGTCCAAGATGTATTGAGAACATCAAGTCAAATGGTGAAGTAAGACGTTTCGCATAAAGTATGACTTCATTATTTTCTAAAGAAAACGGAAGCAAGTTCCTTTTATGGAGCTTGCTTGTAATTGTTCTTGATCAGCTAACCAAGTACTGGATCAGTTCATCAATCCCTGTAGATACAGTAGGCTACAGAGTAGCTTCATTTTTCAGCATTGTTCATGTCTGGAACGAAGGTGCTGCATTTAGTTTTCTTGCATCTATGGGCGGTTGGCAGCGTTATTTCTTTATGGGAATAGCGGTAATAATCTGTGCTGTACTTTTATTCTGTCTTTTAAGAACTTCCAAAGAGAAAAAGTGGACTTGTCTTGCGATTTCTCTTGTTATTGGCGGAGCCCTTGGAAATCTTATAGATAGAATTCTATGGTCACATGTTATTGATTTTTTACTGTTTTATATAAAAACTGATTCATTTTTCTACGCATATCCAGCATTCAATGTAGCCGATATTGCTGTCTGCTGTGGCGCAGGATTGCTCGTCATTATAGGATTTTTAGGAAAAGAAGATCCTATAAAAAAATAGGAACTATATATGTCTTTTTCTGTAAAAATTGCTAAATCCCGTGGCATGTGTGCGGGAGTTGAGAGAGCGATTCAGACTGTTAAGAATGCTATTCTGAAATTTCCTCAAAAGGACGTTTTCGTTCTTCATGAAGTTGTCCACAATAAACATGTTGTGGATGACTTACGTTCTGAAGGTGCACACTTCGTTGATTCATTAGATGAAGTTCCTGACAATTCTGTTCTGATTTTCTCTGCCCATGGTGTAGGCATTAGTACTTTCGAAGCTGCAAAGGCTAGAGACCTTACAATTATTGATGCTACATGTCCGGTTGTCAGTGTTATTCATAAAAAGATGAATAAGGCTGGTTTAAAAGGAATGGATGCTGTTGTTATTGGTCATAAAGGACATCAGGAAGTTGTCGGTACAATAGGTCAGTATACAGGGGATCTATCAAAGGTTCATATAATCATTAGTGCAGATGATGTTTCATCACTTAATATTGATGGTGACAATGCAATGTTTGCAACCCAGACTACTTTAAGTATTGATGAAACAAGACTAACTGTTGAAGCTTTGAAGAAGAAGTTCCCAAATATTCAGGGACCAAAAGCTGATGATACCTGTAGAGCTACACAGGTAAGACAGAACGCTGTAAAAGAGTTGGCTCGCGCCTGTGATTTAGTTCTGATAGCAGGATCTGCAAACTCCTCAAATTCTAATCGTTTAAAAGAAGTTGCCCTAAATGAGGGAGCTTTAGCCTATTTAATAGATGATAGTTCACAAATTGAAAATTCATGGTTTAATAATGTAACGACTGTTGGCTTGAGTGCTGGCGCATCTGCTCCTCAGTATGTTGTAGATGAGATCGTTGATTATTTAAAACAAAATGGAGCTTCCTCTGTTGAAGAAGTAGGTAGTGATCTAAAAGAGAAAAGTTTCCCATTACCTCAGGAAGTTCATTTATAACAGGCAAGATAAAACAGTTAGCCGTAATTTTTACGGCTATATTTTGTTTTTGGAGTTTAAATGAAAGATTCAACTTTGTGTATTCATGCTGGCTATTCTCCTAAAAATGGTGAACCAAGTGCAATGCCGATTGTTCAGAGTACAACCTTCAGATACGAGAGTACACAAGCAATTGCAGATCTGTTTGACTTGAAGAGTAACGGTTATTTCTATACTCGTCTGGCAAATCCTACCTGTGGCTTTGTTGAAGAGCGCCTTGCAAAACTTGAAGGTGGTGTTGGAGCTATGCTGACTTCATCAGGCCAGGCTGCGACTCTAACTGCTGTTCTTACAATTGCAAAGGCTGGTGATCATATTCTATGTTCATCTACCGTATATGGCGGTACCTTCAACCTTATGGCAGTTACCTTCAAGAGAATGGGAATTGATGTAACTTTCTTCGAGCCAGAAGAAACTGATGAACAGGTTGAAGCTAAGATTAAGCCTCAGACCAAGGCTATTTTTGGAGA
>JAGDBH010000340.1 GCA_017959135.1 Succinivibrio sp.
AGATAGTCGGAGAGAACTCTAATGATGATCACTTCGTTTCTGAGTCAGTTAATCAGAAGACATTATCTGCAGGCAAAATGCTGGATGATATCAATTCTGGTATCTACCAGCGACTGCCATTTGGCTATGACCTTATAAGGTTTCCTCAGAAATTCTCAAGTCTCTTTGTAAAACAGTCTGTAAGGGAGCTTCAGAGCAGAGCTTACAGATTCAAGGATAATGGCGCTGTAAACAGAGCAGGGGAGATTAAAGACTCAACTCTTAAGCGTCTTGAGCAGAACTGCAATCTTGAAGCTCTCCCACAGACCATTACAACAGCCTATGCTGTAGTTACCAAAAAGACACCTGTGCTCCTTTATCCTAGCAATGATGTCTGGCATAAGGACAAAAAGACTAAGGATAGAAATATTCTGCATATTGATGAGCTTGCAATCGGTGAACCGGTTGCTGTTCTGTCTATTAGTAACGATAAACGCTATTACCTGGTACAGTCACGATTTAATCGTGGCTGGATCTCTGTAGTTAATCTTGCCTTTACAAGATACATAAGCTGGCTTAAATTCGTGAAGCCTTCTGATTTTGCCGTGGTAAAAGAGCCTGTCTATTCTATAACCTTAGGTACCAAGGATAAGAAAACCTATGACTACTCCATGGGAGATGTAATTCTTCTGGATACTACCGCATCATCCTTTAATAAGCCTGTAGGTATTCTGCCTCAGAATACAAACGGTATTCTGACTTATAAAACCGCAGAACTTTCCCCTGACAGCGTAAATGTTGGATTCATCAATCCTACCAGAAAAAATATTCTTGCGCAGGCAAGACTTTATAAGAATCTCTCAAGATCCTCCTATTCAAAGCTTGATGAGATTCGTTCCAATTCAAAAATGTTCGCAAGGGCATATCGCTCAATTGGCATTCATATGCCTTTGGATTATGACAATATGAAAGCTGCCTGTGCCAAAAGAATCGGTCTTGTTGGCAAGACCTACGAGCAGAAGCTCTCATCTTATGCCGATGCAAGACCAGGCGATCTGCTTTTCTTTGAGGACGATGTGGCTTTGCTATATGGCGCAACACCAAGATATGCCAGACATATTCAGGGCATAGCTGCTTACTTATATGTTGACTCGGTGCTAAATGAAGTTGATTACAAGAAGATTGTAAAGCAGTACGACAGGATCTTGGTCTCTGATCTGCGTTACTACACCTTAAAGAATCATATTGCCTTCAGTGAGATTGAATTCATCGGACAGTTCTTTTCAAGTAATGAAAACAGTTCAAAACAGTCGGTGGATGACAGTTATGATTCCTGGTATGACTATGATCCTCTGTACATAGATGAGCTTGAGACGAATTAGGTTTATGTTAAAAACGGGCAGCTGTAAAGCTGCCCGATGACCGTAGAATCAGAGGAAAACCATCCTCGCTATTTGAATCTATTAATTACAGGCTTTACATCAGAGGCTGGTTGAGGCTTGTCCTCAATTGCTGTCTGATTATCAGCCCCCTGCTTTTCAGAGGCTTGTTTAGCGATTTCTTCTTCTAAGGCTGCGTATAGATTAAGCTCTGAATGAGGAGCTTTACCTTTTTCAATGCTATCACTCCAGTTATTTCTTCCTGCGGCTACCTCATAACCAAGTTTAAAGTAGGTTTCATATCTTTCCTTAAGCTTTTTCTCTCCGCCGGGAGCCAGAGCTAGCATCAGCATTAGTGAATTGATACCGTTTCCAAGTAGTACTGATGGTGTTTTAACTACAACAGTACCTTTTGGCGCAAGATCTCCAAAACTCCAGAATGCAACCAGTGACAGTAAGCCTTCTGGCGTATCTGGACCCTTGTTACCAATCTGCAGACAGTTATTTGCGTTGTCCTCGTCAGGAGAGACAATATAGCTGTATACACTGTCTAAAGCCGAACGCTTATTCTTTAACTGAGCCTTTAAATCAACCTTTGGCAATGAAGCCTTAATTGTATCTATTGTTTCTTTTCGTGAGGCTTCAATCTTACCGAGCAGTTCTTCTTTTGCCTTGGTAATAGGACTGTTTTTTACATCAATAACAAAATCCTGATTATGATTACGAATCATTTTTTCGCAGGCTGTATTTAATAGTTCAAATAAATCTTTACCGTGCTCCTTTCGAATTTCGTTCATTACGATTTCAATTGCTTCTTCGC
>JAGDBH010000341.1 GCA_017959135.1 Succinivibrio sp.
ATGCTCTGTCCTAAAAACTCCCTGTCAAGCTTGTCCGAGCAGATGCCTACAGCTTTAAACATGAATGGTTCAATTTCATCCAATGGAAGAAATTCAGGAAATTCAGTCTTAAGCTTGCAGGTTGAACCGAAAATAGATGTTGAGTTATATGCCTGATAGTGTTCAAAAGTAACTAGAAGTCCACCTATGGATGTTGCTAAAAATCCAAGGGAACATAAGAATCTGACAACAAGAAAATTAGAGGCAATAGCACCCACGAAACCAGCAGCTACGAAACCAAGAATGTAAGCTCTTTCATATACACAGTTTACACATGGATCTAGATGAAGATTATACTGAAAATATAGTCCACAACCCTCAAAAGCAATTCCGGCCACTAAAAGGAGAAACCAAAAAAATCTAGAGGCGCAGATCAGCTTAATTATCTGGAACACATAAACTCCTAAATTGTGTGGAAATTACCCAATCACAAAATAATATCACTTTCTTCTACTTATAGATTAGAAGATCATTTTTTTATTACAAATTAAAGAGTTGTAAATTTCAATAAAAACTTGATACAGATTACAAATTTTGGGCAAAAAAAATCCCGCATTTACTATTTATATGCGGGATTGAGTGAAATTATTTGCCCAGGATCAGTTCAACTGTAGGCATATGTAACAATCCGTTTGAAACGAACCACTCTGATGCAATTGGCATTAAGAACCAGGTGGTTACAAGACCTACTACTGTCAGAACGATGGTATATGGTAATGCCATGTACATCATCTTAAAGTATGGCAGCTTGATCAGTGCTGCGATAGGTGAGGTTAGCAGGAACAGGAATGCAGCCTGACCGTTTGGTGTTGCAACTGATGGAAGGTTGGTACCTGCGTTGATTGCAATTGCAAGCTCATCAAAGTGTTCAGGAGTAATTACCCCGTCAACAAGTGCGTCTCTAACCTGCTCAATATAAATGGTTGCGACGAATACGTTATCTGAAACTGAAGAGATGATTCCGTTTGCCAGATAGAAGATTGGAATATGGAACTCTCTTGGAGCTGAGAATACCCAGTCGATAATTGGAGTAAACAGGCCCTGCTCAGCAATAACTGTTACAACTGTGAAGAATACACATAATAATGAACAGAATGGCATTGATTCTGTAAAGGCCTTACCGATAGGTCCTTCAGAGGTTACACCGCATAGAGAGGTTGCAAGTACGATAACACTTAAACCGATTAGACCTACAGATGCAAGGTGGAATCCTAAAGCGAAGATCAGCCATACAACACATAAGCCCTGAACAATCAGGTTCAGCTTATCACGCTTGGTTAATTCTCTGGTCTGGTCTGTATCCTTCTGAACCATAATATCGTAAATCTGCTGTGGCATTACGTGTCCATAGCCGAACAGTTTGAATTTCTCAAGCATTACACAAGTGAGCAGACCACAGGCAAGTACTGGTAGAGAAATAGAGCACATACGGAATGCATAATCCATGAAGCTCCATTTGCAGACGCTACCGATAATCAGGTTCTGAGGCTCACCAACCAGAGTACATACACCACCCAGAGTGGTACCGACTGCAGCGTGCATTAAAAGACTTCTTAGGAAGGCTCTGAATTCAGTCAGGTTCTGCTTGTGTTCCTCTGGAACGATATCATCATTGGTGCTTACCATTGACAGAGCATTGTTGTTAGTGATGATCATCATATATAACTGATATAGACCAACACAGGTTGAGATGATAATTGCAAGAACTGTCAGTGCGTCAGCGAAAGCTGATAAAAAGGCACTCATGAAACAGAACATGAATGCCAGTTTGATATTTGATCTGACCTTTACCAGAAGTTTGGTAAAAAAGAATAAAAGGAAGTCACGGACGAAATGAATACCTGCGACCATGAACATCAGAAGCATAATTACTTCAAGATTTGCTTCAATTTCATGAGTAACATTATGAACATCGCACATGCCGATAAAGCATGCTTCAATAACCAGAAGACCACCGGCTTCAAGAGGATAGCAGTCAAGGGCCATTGCAAGGGTGAAAATGAATTCTAGTACTAGGAGCCAACCGGCAACAAACATAGAATAGTGAGCAACGATTGGATTAATTACCAGAAACGCTATAATCGCGTTCTTATACCAGGCAGGAGCGTTACCTAAAAAGTTAAGTATGCCGGCCTTAGCATAGCTTATTGAAGTGTTCATACAGCCTCATGTTTTTCTAAATGTGTATTTTGATTGAAGATGAAAACCTTATATATAGAAAAAAATTAACATTTTTCTTTGATTTCTCTAAAAGTTAGCTTTTAAAGAATGAATATAAAAGATTATCAAGAAGATTATATTACGAAATCATCGATTTTTTAATAGGTTAAAATCGCATTTGTAATGCTTTTTGAAAATTTTTTTATTAATCTGAATCTGGTATTTAGACTGTATTGTTTTTTTGGGGTTTTTATAAGTCGTTTTGTATTGTGCTTGTATTCAGATATGGGACTAAGCTTGCACTCATAAATGGCAGAGGAGTGTTTTTTAAGAGGATTAATGCATCGTAGAAAATACGATGCATAACGGACTAGTTAGTCCTATTTTGAATGCGTTTGCTGTCATCGCCGCAAACTGATTTTAATGTCAGTAAGTTCAGCACGTAATAAAGAATGTACAGCACATAGATTCTTACAAATAAAAATACATATACAGGATTAAAGGTATCGTCCTTTTTCAGGATTACCGATTCAAGATACATAAGTTTGTAATGAGCAAAGCTGTTTTCAATAATCATTACCAGTACATACAGCAGAATAAAAATCAGCATGTATACATGTAAATTTTTCAGAACTGCAAATAATGTAACCTTTATTGAATGGCTGATATTTGTAATCTCTTTACATTTCAATGCATTAATATGAGATAACGTTGCCATTACAATGACAAGAACAAAGAATACAGCTGCACTTATGCCGAAAAGGTAAGACATGTGTCTTGCATATTCAATCTGTTCAGGAGTTGCAATCTGCAGTACCTGATTATTTAAAGCTTTCTCGGTGTATTCATTCAGATACTGCTCTGCTTTAAAAGAGATCAGATTATATAGTGCGTATATAACTGCACAGTACAGAATCTGAATACACAGGAAGACCTTAAAACTGAAAATTTCGCCTAAGCTCTTTTTATGCTCTGAATTCTGTTTAGAAAATTCCAGATAGTAAAGATTAGAGGCTAGATTAGGAAACAGTATTGCTAGAGGCAGCAGAGCTATTCCAAGAACAGGCTGTTTAACTGCTTTTAGTATCGCGGAAAAAATGCCGCCCACAGCGACTGCATGTGGGCGGGTAGATTCGATATTCTCTGTCATACTAGATGAATGCAGATGAAATGATAATCAACATTACCTGAGGAGATAAAATTCTCAGGAACATTACAAATGGATATACGGTTGCGTAACCAATTGATGAAGCTTCTGCATCCTTGTACATACCATTTGCGTAAGCAAGTGCTGGAGGATCAGTGTAAGAACCTGCTAATACACCGCATAGAACAAGATAGTTGATCTTGAATACCTTGGCACCGATGAATCCAACAACCAGTAAAGGAATGATTGAAATCAGGGTTGCCCATGCCATCCAGTGAAGACCTAAACCGTTGGTTAGAGTCTCCCAGAAACCATTTGCACCTGCTCTGATACCTACGATTGTCAGGAATAGGGTAATACCGATTTCCTTGAATGCAGATAATGCAGAAACAGGAAGTCTCCAGTGCATTACGTTCTTGGTCCAGACGTCACCGAATCTTGCAAGCATAATTGCACAAACAAGAGTACCACCGATAACACCTAGCTTCATAGGAGCAGGAACACCTGGAATTGGAATAGGTACAGAACCTAACAGCATACCAAGGAACAGACCGATGAAGATTGGCATCATTGGAACGTGATTCATGGTTGTTGATGAGTTACCTACAACCTTACCAGCCTTACGGATGTTCTCCATGGTACCAACAACGTTGATTTCGTCGCCAAGAGCAAGACGTAAATCAGGAGTTGGCATAAACTGAATGCCTGATCTGAACACACGAGAAATAACTAAGCCGAACTGATTCTCAAGATCAAGCTCTGCAAGAGTTCTACCCATTACATGGTTGTTGGTGATAATCAGATGACGTACAGAAATTGTTGAACCGTGAGTGGTCAGAACGTCCTTGGTCTCAGTACCGATTGCCTGAGAAGCCTTCTGAACATACTTGGCACCACCTACTAAGTGAACGATATCACCCTGCTTTAGAATCAGATCTTTAGTAGGAACAGACAGTTCACCGTCTCTCTTGATACGTGAGCAGATTACAGTGCCGTCTGCAACACATGGAATGTCGTTGATGGTCTTACCGAAGTAATCTGAGTTTTCGATAGAAACGTTTGAAACGATTGGAGTATCAACACCACGACCTTTGCTCTCTGCATAAGCGCTTCCCTCACCCTCAATGCTGATGTGGAAAACTGCTCTTAGAAGAATCATGGTGATAAGAATTGAGCAAACACCAAAAGGATAAGCCACTGCATATGCCTGTGGAACAGTCTTGGTGTCAAAGCCTAGAGCAATTGCATCTCTTCCTGAAGCCTGAATCTGTGCTGACAGATCATTAACCATAGCGATAGCTGCAGACAGAGCTGGAGTATTGGTAATACCACCTGAATACATACCAACCATTGCATCTGGAGTTACGATGCCACAGTAGAACATGGTTAAAGAAATTGCGCAACCTAAAACAATGATTGAAACAGCTAGAGTGATAAGCTTTAAACCACTGCCTCTTAAAGCTGCAAAGAAGCTTGGACCAACCTGAATACCGATTGCGTATACGAATAACATCAATCCGAATTCCTGAAGGAAGTGAAGAATGGTTTCTTCAGAAGTTGCTGCACCGGCAGCTGAGACTAGATCAAAACCGAAATAAGCATGTGCCATGTGACCGACAAAAATACCAGAGAACAGCACACCGCCAATTCCGACACCGACACCTTTATATTTAAGCTGGCCAAGGCCAATACCTAAAACAGCGCCGACTGAAACGTAAATAATTAACAGGGCAAGAGATGACATTTATAAATCCTAATTGGATAAACTGACATACTATCACTTTGCTAGAAAGTGAAGCTTCTTGTTTAACGGATCTTTCGATCCTGTTCTATACAAGCTAACCCCGTGTGTCCCACGGTTTTAGTTTGCCTTAAACTAAGATAACCCGTCAAAATCCTAAGCTCTTTCATGATATAAATCAGTAAGATTGCCTGAATTTCTAGAGTTAAATAAAATTGACAATTATATTAGCCAATTTTATTCCGCGTGTATTGTATCACAGTAGTTTTGAGAATTTTTAACTGATTCACATTTTTTCTAAAATGTATTTTTTTTGATCTTAACTGTGATCTGGCAGGCTAGATGAGATCAGTTGAAATATAGATGCAGTTTTCCTCTGGAGCGTAGTCAAGTAAAGGCTCATCAAAGTTTTCGTAACTCCAGTCGTTGATTTCTTCAATAGCGGCATCAGATGACATAAACTTCAGGCTCAGACACAGACCTTTAAACTCGTTTATATCTATAACCTCAGCTTCCATGCTCTTGATTGCCTCGATAAGTTTCTGGGCATTTTCGGAGGAGTACCTGATACTGCTGTTCTGTGTATCAGAAATTTCAGTTTGGATTTCTTCGGTCTGTTCAGGAATTTCCTTTTCAAGAGTGCCTTCATCTATACGAATCTGGGTAATTACATCCTGAATCTGTGCACTTTCCTTAAGTTTTGAATCAATCAGAGAAGAATCAAGATTCTTGGTATCAAAACTGTTTGCCTTAAAGAAACTGTGCTCTGAACTTCTGTACAGTGATGAAGGCATTCCCTTTTGAACGCTCTTCTGTTCCTCAGAAGTACTCTCGGCTTCACTCTTAACTGCTTTAACTGATGATTTTACATTCATCAGTGCAAAAATCTGACTGAATTTCTCTGTCAGATAGTTCTTCAGAGGAGAGGTTCTGATTTCATCGAGAACGATCTTTTTAAGATAGCTTATGCATAGCTTGAAGTTTGGATTATTCTTCTGTTCAGCGTAAAGATTACTGTAGTAGTTCTTCTCGAATGGTTTTGTTCCATGCATCAGTAGTCTTAGGGTATTGAAGAACTTGATTGCATATACATTCTGCTTTGGTGAAAGCTCCATGTATCTGGACAGTCTGATTTCTACTGTATTAACCGGTACAACATAATTGAAGATGATAAATGCCATCTGAGCTGCACAGAGTTTATCCATAAACTCGTCAGTCATTTCCTCTGCTGGCAGAGATGTGGTGATAATCTTATGCTGCTTGAGCTTTGCACGAGCCTCCTTAGGCAGAGACATATCAATTGGAACCACCATCAGACCAAGCTTAGGCAGGTGATCCTCTATACATTCCGTAGCCAGGAAGGAGTATTCAATTTTGAAAATATCACAGAGCTGAGAGTATTTGTTAAAGATTATCTCATTGAGATTTCTCTTGATATTCTGAGCCTCTAATCTTCCAAGTTCACCGATTATAAGTTTTGCAAGG
>JAGDBH010000042.1 GCA_017959135.1 Succinivibrio sp.
ACATCGAATAAAGAACAGTTAGAAGGAGTTAGATTTCGTTCCGGCTTTAATTCTGAGATCCGCCAAGGTTCTCAGAATTTTTCAATCAGAGCATTTCTGGATAGTTTCTCTATCACAGCCAGACTCCATAGAACTATCAGATGTAATTACCCTGGCCTAATGCTCTTACTGCCTGAAGCAGACTTGCAAAGACCACAGGAACACCTTCAACACCTTTCTTCTGAATTGCATCAACCAGCAGGAGAGCCAGACCAGGCTTTGACTTGCGTTTAATTGCCATATCAATAACCTTGTCTGAGGTAAGACCTTTACGCAGCTGACTGTTTGAAGACACACCGGCTGCAATTCTGAAGGTTTTCTCATATCCCTGAGAATACAGATAGTGCTCAATATCCTTTTGTGGAATTACGGTCAGATGTCTGTCTCTTCTCTTCTTTGGAATGAAATTCAGAGCAACTTCAGCATACTTCTTACCAGCCTCATCGCCATCGGTCAGAACGTGGAAGGCAATACCCAGCTGAGTTGCAACCTTCATCAGAGGCTTCAGTCCGCACTGGGCAAATTCAATAATTCTTATACCCTCACAGGCAAGGGATATTCCCAGAATAGATGCAATCTGAGTCAGAATCCAGACCTCAGTTTCACCCTCAACCAGAATCCAGGTTCTGGCGAAGAATGCCATTGGTCGATTCATTCTGATATGGAAGGCAATTCTTCTTAAATCATCATTATTCAGAGAGGATGATTCAGGATCAACCTGGAAGCAGGTTGTATCGTAGAACTTTCTGTGCAGTCGCCTTAGTGACTGCAGAGGAACAGTGGATAACAGATCACCGCTGTTGGTGGTTACAATCTTCTGAGTCGCAGTTGATGAAAGCAGAGACCAGAAGGATAACAGTAGAGATGGATGGAAACGGGACTCAATATCCTCAATAATCATAATTGGAGTCGCGTTCTTGTCAATCTCACGATCACCCTGTGACAGGAACAGGGCTGATGCAATGTAGGTGAATACCACTTTCGATCTTGTCAGGCCCGGTGCTGTCAGCATATTTCTGATGGATGACAGAGATTCCAGGGAGATCGGGCTTTTTACAATCTCATCAATATTCCGCGGATTACGTCTTATGGCTTCAGAATCATCTCCCTGATTATAGTTACCAAGGTACTTATCAAGGTATGCTGTAAACATCTTTAAAAGAGAGGCGACATTTTCAGATGACAGGTCATTGTCATTGAAAATCAGGGATGCCATATGGGAAATCTTCTCTCCCTTTTTACTCTTTGAAAGACGCTTTGAATCCATACGACTGTCACGCAGTCTGAATACAGGATTGAGTCTGATAATGGTATAGAAGGCTTCCTCATAATTTTCAGTCTTCTTGAAACACTCGTTATTCTTGTTAACAAGATTATGAATTGTTACGAACTCGTCCTTCTCCTCGTTATAGAATGCAACAATCTGCCAGTGAATATAGTAGGCACCACTTTCATCAAAGTACCAGAATGGCTTGAGGACAGGATCATTCTCTGCATAACCAGTAATAGCACTTTCACGGAAATACAGATCGATATGTATATGGTTATCTGTTTTCTTGAAGACGTCCTCCTCTTCCTTGTGCTTGTAGGAGGAGATGAATTCATTTATATCAGTAAAGAATTCGGAGGCACTTGAGGTTTCACGAAGCTGATCGCTTAAATACTGTTCAGCCTTTTCAAGCTTATCCTTCTTGTACTGCTCTACTGCTTCAGCTTCAAACGAAATAGCCTTGCGTCTGGTTACACGCTCAACAAGATTATCTTTAGGAAAAGTATCGTAGGATTTGAGTTCGACAGGTACGTACAGATCTTTCTGTTCAAACTGACAGAGTTTTTCGCCCTGACCAAGAACCATCCAGAGGGCGCGAAGGAGAGATGTCTTACCCCAGTGATTTTCACCGATAAGAACTGTGCTGGTATCTTCAAAGTGGATTGATAATTTACGGATACCACGGAAATTAACTACTTTAGCTTTTTCGAGATACATGCAGTTTCCTAGTACATACCTACTACTAAAGGTAAAGTAGAGTGAAAATCAAAGCAATGAGATAAAAAAAAAGCCATGATAAAAATCACAGCTTTTTTTTAGAAATTTAGCGCTTAAACACGATGCCAAGTTGTACCCTGTGGACCATCCTCAAGCTCAATATGCATCTCTTTTAGCTTATCACGAGCGGCATCAGCACGAGCCCAGTCCTTAGCCTTGCGAGCCTCGTTACGCTCCTTGATTAAAGCCTCGATTTCAGCGGTATCATCATCACCAGCACCTGAGGTCAGGAACACAGTAGGATCCTGCTCAAGAATACCTAGTACAGATGCAAGCTGCTTCAGACGGCCTGCTAGATACTGAGCATTTTCACCTGATTCCTTGTTAATCTGTTTTGCAAGGTCAAACAGAACAGAGATAGCACCTGGAGTATTGAAATCATCGTCCATGTACTCCTTGAACTTTGCAGTAAACTCGTATTCAGCGGTCTTTGGCTCAAGAGGAGTTGTATCACGCAGAGTGGTGTACAGTCTGTTAAGTGCAGCTCTTGCCTTATCAAGATTTTCCTGAGAATAGTTCAGAGGACTTCTGTACTGACCTGAAAGCAGGAAGTAACGTACAGTTTCTGCGTCATATGACTCTAGTACATCACGGATAGTGAAAAAGTTGTTCAGAGACTTTGACATCTTCTCTTCATTAATCATCACCATACCAGAGTGCATCCAGTAGTGTACATACTTAGAGTGATGTGCACAGCAGCTCTGAGCAATCTCGTTTTCATGGTGAGGGAAGATCAGATCTGAACCACCGCCATGAATATCAAATTCTGCACCAAGGTGTTTGCCGTTCATAGCAGAACACTCAATGTGCCAGCCTGGTCTGCCCTCTCCCCATGGAGACTCCCATGCAGGCTCACCTGGCTTAGACATCTTCCACAGCACGAAATCAAGTGGGTTATGCTTGGTCTTGGCAACTTCAATTCGGCTTCCTGCCTGAAGCTCATCAATCTTCTGACCTGACAGACGACCGTATTCCTTGAATGAATCGATATTGAACACTACGTCACCGTTGTCAGATACGTAGGCATTGCCGTTATCAATCAGATTCTGAACCAGATCAATGATTTCCTTGATATTGTCGGTAGCACGTGGCTCGATATCAGGACGCTTGATGTTCAGCGCATCGAAATCCTTGTGCATTTCCACAATGAACTGCTCTGCAAGCTCTTTTGCTGGAATACCGCGCTCATTTGCTCTTCTGATGATCTTGTCATCAATATCGGTGATGTTTCTGATATAGGTAACATCGTATCCGGAATAACGCAGATAACGTACAATCACATCGAAATTAACAAAGGTACGAGCATGACCGATATGACACAGATCGTATACGGTAACACCACATACATACATGCCTATCTTGCCTTCGTTGATAGGTTTAAATTCCTGCTTGCTTCTAGTTAGTGTATTGTATATTTTTAACATTTTTTATCTCTGCGTTCCGTCTGAAACCGTTCTTTGGGTATTTTCAGACGTATTGTTCGGACCATAAATTCTGTCCGGAAAATTGAATAATATTTACAAATGCTGTGGATTATATCATTTTTTTTGACTCAAATCACCGTTAAGACAAGTCTCTATCCATATCAGAGCATTTATTTTCAATCCATTCTTCGACCGGTTTATGTCTAAGTAATTAAACACAATTATTAATGATTTTTACTAAAATCTTCTTCTTAATTCGATATTTTCTTATAAAAGTCATTAAAACCTAAAAAATACGATGCATTAATTGTAAAATGAAACAAATTAAC
>JAGDBH010000342.1 GCA_017959135.1 Succinivibrio sp.
ATAAAGAAGACTTAATATTTAACCGAAGCTTTTCAATTCAAACAGGATATAAATATGAAAAATCAAACAAAACTATTCTCTAATATCCTTAACAAATTAAAATCTAAACATAATTATGATGATTTCCAGCCACAGAAAGTAATCGAGAAAATCAACGGCAAGAAAGACCTTTTCATTGTTCCTGTAGATGAGGAATTCGATCCCGAACTTAAGATTAAGAAAGATGTTGTAGGAATTCTTGATACAAACAGAGATGAAATTCTTACAAAGCTGATTAAATACTGGGATGACACCAAGGATAAGGCAGAACTCTTCAAATGGAAAATCGACTTTCCTTTAAATTCCCTGATCGGTGTGAAGTTCTCTGATTCTATTTCAGAGTCTAAATTTCAGTTTAAGTCTGAAGAGCTGGTAAATGATACAGCAACAACCTGGTTCAAGGCCAAACTTAATATTATTGATACCAATATGCAGGTTAAGGTTTCAGCAAAGCCATCAGTTAATGAACTTGTATTAGAGGCAGCGGTTTAAAGGAAAAGATTACTTATCCAAAGATTTAATTAAGGTGACATTTAGCAAAAAGGCCTTCTCATGGAGAAAGCCTTTTTTTTACTTATTCAGATAAGGTTTTAAATTACTTGTTTAAAGCCTGTGAAACCTGAACAGCGATAGCTACAGTTGCACCTACCATTGGGTTGTTACCCATGCCTAGGAAGCCCATCATCTCAACGTGAGCTGGAACTGATGAAGAACCTGCGAACTGAGCATCTGAATGCATACGACCCATGGTGTCGGTCATACCGTATGAAGCAGGACCTGCAGCCATGTTATCTGGGTGTAGAGTACGTCCGGTACCACCACCTGAAGCAACAGAGAAGTACTTCTTACCCTGCTCGATGCACTCTTTCTTATAGGTACCAGCTACTGGGTGCTGGAAACGGGTTGGGTTGGTTGAGTTACCGGTAATAGAAACGTCAACACCCTCGTGGTGCATAATTGCAACACCTTCACGAACATCGTCAGCACCGAAGCAACGTACGTTAGCACGCTCAGTATCTGAGTAAGCCTTGGTGTTAACAATCTTCAGCTCTGAAGTGTAGTAATCGAACTGAGTCTGAACATAGGTAAAGCCGTTGATACGTGAAATGATCTGAGCAGCATCCTTACCTAAACCGTTCAGGATAACGCGTAGAGGCTCTTTACGTGCCTTGTTAGCGTTACGAACGATACCGATAGCGCCTTCAGCAGCAGCAAATGACTCGTGACCAGCTAGGAAGCAGAAGCACTTGGTCTCGTCACGTAGAAGCATAGCGCCTAGATTACCGTGACCTAAACCAACCTTACGATCCTCAGCAACAGAACCAGGAATACAGAAAGCCTGTAGACCGATACCGATTGCCTCAGCAGCATCAGCAGCAACCTTGCAGCCCTTCTTGATAGCGATAGCTGCACCAACGGTATATGCCCAGCTTGCGTTTTCGAAAGCAATACCCTGAATATCCTTAACAGTCTGATATGGGTCTAAACCATACTGAGCGCAGATTTCCTTACACTCTTCAACAGACTTAATACCATACTGAGCTAAAACACCATTGATTTTATCAATACGACGCTCATAACTTTCAAATAATGCCATCTTTTAGTACCTCGTTACTCGTGTCTTGGGTCAATATACTTAGCGGCATTATCCCACTGGCCGTAGTGACCGCGGATCTTGTCTAAACACTCTTTGCCAGATAACTCTGGGTGAGCCTTTAACAGATCCATTAACTTGCCAAGATTTACGAACTCGTAACCAACAATCTCGTTGTCCTTGTTTAAAGCTACGCGAGTTACATAACCCTCAGCCATTTCTAGATAACGTGGACCCTTTTCCTTGGTTGCGAACATGGTACCAACCTGACTACGTAGGTTCTTACCTAAGTCTTCAAGAGAAGCACCGATTGGAAGACCACCCTCAGAGAATGCAGTCTGAGTACGGCCGTAAACGATCTGTAGGAATAGCTCGCGGTATGCAGTGTTGATTGCGTCGCAAACTAAGTCAGTGTTTAAGCCTTCAAGTAGGGACTTACCGATAAGAATTTCTGAAGCCATAGCTGCAGAATGAGTCATACCAGAGCAGCCGATGGTCTCAACTAGAGCTTCCTGAATGATGCCGTCTTTAACGTTTAAGGTCATCTTGCAAGCGCCCTGCTGAGGAGCACACCAACCCACACCGTGAGTTAAACCGCTGATATCTTTGATTTCTTTAGCCTGAACCCACTTACCCTCTTCAGGAATAGGAGCAGGACCATGGTATGCACCCTTGGTTACAGGGCACATATTCTCTACTTCTTTAGAATAGATCATTGGTGGTACCTAATTTGAATGTGTTCAATAAATGTTATTTTCACGTTGTAGAACATCTGATTATTTATATAGTTCTCTGCTTTTTAACTGATTTTTTTAAATCCGTTTCCAAAGCAAAATGTTCTAAAACACAAAGATTATAATACACACCGCTTCAAATTTCCAAAAACTTAAGCTTAAAATTCTATTTTCTTGGTATTGATTCCAGAATTTTAGACTTATAAACAGTCATCCAAAATCAGAAATTCATTTTTTCAATTTGCACTTAAATGATCCATAAAAATAAAACTGTGATCGAATCTTGCACTTCCTCATTTTTTATTGTAAAAATTCTTATCGGACAAATTTTCGATAGAAAAAATAAAACAGATTTGATTAAAAAGCTGTTTACAAACGATGAGTTAATTTTTAAGCATTTAAAGGAAATTATTATGCTAGAGAGTGAAAATCCAAAAGGACCGCTGTTCTTTATGGTTCTTTCAAGAACACCATTTATTCTTCAGATTGTCTGCGGTCTGATTCTAGGTATATTAGCAGCTTATGTTTATCCGGATGACACCACTATTATTCCAACCTTCGGTGTTATCTTCGTTAAGGCTCTAAAAGCAGTTGCACCTATTCTGATTTTCGTTCTCGTATCTGCAGCTATTGCAAAACACAAATCCGGCATGCAGACCAACCTCAAGCCAATCATTGCACTTTATTTCGTAGGCATGATTCTTTCTGGCGGTCTGGCTCTTGTAATGAGCTACATGTACCCAAGCACCTTCAGCGAGCTTGCAACCAACGCTAATGTTTCAGCTCCACAGGGCATCAAGGAAGTTTTAGTAAACTTCGTAACCCAGGCTGTTGAAAATCCAGTTTCAGCATTCATCAACGGTAACTTCGTTGCAATCCTTCTATGGTCAATTGCTCTTGGCATGATGTTCAGATACTCACACGACAATACAAAGAGAGTATTAGATGATCTTGCAATTGCTGTATCAGGTGTTATCCGTATGGTTATCCGCTGTGCTCCATTAGGTGTATTCGGTCTTGTATACTCTTCATGTACACAGGAAGGCGGCTTTGCAAATCTTCTGAACTACGTGCATGTAGTAGTTGTGCTGGTTGTAACCATGCTGATTATTGCTCTGATTATCAACCCTATTCTGGTATTCCTGACCACTCACAAGAATCCATATCCACTTGTATTAAAGTGTCTTGCAAAATCAGGTACCACTGCATTCTTCACCAGATCATCAGCTGCTAACCTACCAGTTAACCTGGCTTTATGTGAGGAATTAGGTCTTAACAAGTCAACCTACACCATCTCAATTCCACTAGGCTGCACCATTAATATGTCAGGTGCCGGTGTTACCATCGTTATTATGACCATGGCAGCTGCAAATACCCTAGGTATTCATGTTGACTTTGCTTCAGCCTTCCTGATGTGTATTGCCTCTGTTCTGTGTGCATGTGGTTCTTCAGGTGTAGCAGGCGGTTCTCTAATGCTGATTCCTCTGGCATGTTCAATCTTTGGTATTCCAAATGACATCGCAATGCAGGTTATCGGTATCGGTTTCATCATCGGTGTAGTTCAGGACTCATGTGAGACTGCTCTGAACAGCTCAACCGACGTTATCTTCACTGCTGCAGCATGTGAAAGAGCTGAAAGAATTGAAAACAACTAATTCATAATATTTAATTCTGAAAATTTAGGGCCTCTAAATCGCTGATAAATACAGCGTTTTAGAGGCCTTACTTATTCCCAAACCGCATTAAAACTAGCTTCTTAATAGGAAATATTTTTATCTAGGTCACAATTTACAACAAAAAATCGCTTCAATTCCTTGCTACCACTGAGTTTTGATGTATATTCAGTTTAAAACAACAAACAACCACAAAGGAAATATACTATGAATAAAACTCAGCTTGTTGATGCTATTGCAAAGACTAGTGGTCTAACTAAGGTTGATTCAAAGAAGGCTGTTGAGGCTTTCCTAGAGTCTGTAGAGGCAGCATTAGTAAAGGGTGACACCGTTCAGCTAATCGGCTTTGGTACTTTCAAGGTATCAAAGAGAGCAGCTCGTCAGGGTCGTAATCCAAGAACTGGTGAAGTTATCAAGATTGCAGCTACCAAGGTACCTGCATTCTCAGCTGGTTCTGCATTAAAAGACGCAGTTAACAAGAGAAAGTAATTTTTCATCGTAAATTCTTCAAAGCCAGAATTGAAAAATTCTGGCTTTGTTGTTTCTGAGTTTATGATTACAGAATTCTTCAAGAAAAAAAGGCTATAAATGTGACTCAAATCATGTATAATAGCAGCCGTTTGTGTACAGATCTTTAAAAAACGTACTGAAATACCTAATAACTTTATAAAAAACCGCAATTTACGTTAGATTGCCAGATCTATAGATAAGTTGAAGAGAGTAAGATAGTGAAAACAGTATTTATTGGAATAGCAGGCGGAACCGGTTCAGGCAAGTCAACTTTTACAAAGAGACTTAAAGAATATTTTGGGGACAATCTGACCGTCATCTACCATGATAATTACTACAGACGACGTGATGATATTGACTTTGAACACAGAAAGCTAATCAACTATGATCACCCTGATTCACTAGAAACTTCCCTTCTGATTGAACACATCAAACAGCTTAAAAACGGACACGAAGTTGAAGGTCCACTATACGATTTCGCACAACACAACAGATCAGATAAAACCGTTCTCATCAAACCATGTAAAGTCATCATCGTTGAAGGCATTCTGGTTCTTCACGAAACTCTGCTAAGTGATCTTTTTGATTACAAGATCTACCTTGATGCAGATGCAGACGAAAGAATTCTAAGACGAGCAGCTAGAGATATCAAAATGAGAGGCAGAGAGCTTCCTGATATCATCGCTCAGTACCTGTCCACTGTTAAACCAATGCACAACCTGTTTGTTGAACCAACAAAATCAGTTGCAGATATTATTATCAACAGTGCACTGAACGAGGCTGCTTTTGACATCGTCAAAACTAAAATCGAAAGCATTATAGTTTCAAATCAAGATTAATTTTATCCTCACCGAAAATAAGGTATATATATGTCTGCAATACTTAACCTTATAGGTATGGCTCTTATTCTGGGAGTTATGTTCCTATTTTCAAACGGCAAAAAGCAAATCAAATGGATGATGATTATAAAGGCACTGATTGCCCAGTTCGTACTCTGCCTAATCTTTATCAAGCTTCCTACAGGTATCTGGATTATTGAGAAGATTTCAGATGCATTTCTTCTTGTACTAGGATATGGAAGATACGGTCTTGCCTTCGTATTCGGACCTTTAATCGATATTGAAAAGTCTGGTTTCATCTTCCTCTTCCAGGTTCTCACCAACCTTATTTTCTTCGGTGCTCTTGTAAACGTTCTTTCTTATCTTGGAATTCTCGGCTTCGTTATTAAAGTAATCGGCTCTGCTGTGGGTAAGCTAATCGGTACCACCCGTGTTGAAAGCTTCATCTCAGTTGCCAATATGTTCCTTGGTCAGACCGAATCACCACTTCTGATTTCCAAGTACCTGAGCAACATGACCAAGAGTGAAATCTTCGTTGTAGTAGTTGCCGGTATGGGAAGTATGTCTGTATCCATTCTTGGCGGATACAACGCATTAGGTATTCCTATGCAGTTCCTAATCCTTGCATGTACTCTGATTCCTTTTGGCTCAATCATCATGTCAAAGATCCTTTATCCAGAACAGGAAGAGGTTGCAATTACATCAAAGCTTGAGATTGACAGAAAGCAGGCTGGCTGTAATGTAATTGATGCCCTGGGAAATGGAGCAATGGATGGTATTAAGATTGTTTCTGCTATTGCAGCATCTTTAGTTGCTATTGTGGCAATGGTTTCACTGGTTAACGGCTGCCTGTCACCTACCGGTCTTACCATTGAGAGAATCTTCGGATGGATCTTCTACCCTGTTTCTTACTTCATGGGCTTAAGTGGAGAGTATACTGATTTTGGTGCACAGCTTTTAGGTTCAAAGCTTGTTTTAAATGAGTTTGTAGCCTTCTCTGAGTTAGCTCCAGCCTTACAGAGCATGGACTACAGAACACAGGCTGTTCTATGTATTGCTATCTCAGGCTTCTCAAACATTGGAAGTATGGCTGTATGTGTTGCCTCTATCGGCTCATTATTCCCTCCAAAGAAGCAGGTTCTTGCTCAGATTATTGTAAGAGCATTATTAGGCGCATTTGCACTGAATCTGTTTAACGCATTCATGGTAGGCTTAGTTCTTTCATTCGGCTAACAAAAGTCTGCTTCAAGGAAAAGCTAATATTCACAAAAGTGGATATTAGCTTTTTTATTGTTTGTAGCATTTGCATAAGATCTTTTATAATTGCCTCACTAATAAAGGTAATTTCATGACAACACTAGAAATATTTATTACAGCAGTTGCGCTTTCTATTGATGCATCTGTCTGTTCAGTTATCTACGGTAAGAAACAGAGCTGTTCAGAATCCAGATTCCGCCATGCTCTGACAATGGCATTTACCTTCGGATTCTTTCAGTTTCTGATGCCTATGATTGGATTTAAATGCGGAGAATCAATCATCGGCTTAATCGACGAGTACGACCACTGGCTTGCATTTATTCTTTTAGCCTGCGTAAGTTTCAATATGATAAAAGAAGCTATTGAGGGAGAATCTCAGGAAGCACGCCACATCAACTTTTTTATTCTGCTAAGCCTTTGAATTGCAACTTCAATTGATGCTCTGGCTGTTGGATTTTCACTGGGACTGACCTCCAATCCAAGAATTCTCTACTCCTCACTGGTAATTGGTCTTGTCTGCTTTTCCGTATCCTTTGGAAGCTTTATGGCTGGACAGCAGCTTTCAAAATTCAGAAAGCTCGACAGAATATTGAATGTTTTAGGTGCTGTTACTCTGTTTTTAATTGGCGTAAAAATTCTTCACGAACACGGTGTTTTTTAGACACAGAATAAAACAGTAAATAAAGCATTATTCAGATATGAAAAAGGCTCAGAGAATTAACCGCTGAGCCTTAATTGTAT
>JAGDBH010000343.1 GCA_017959135.1 Succinivibrio sp.
AATTAAGCGGTAATTGTGTTTTCCTGTCTTAATGCTGCCTTTACCATTGCAGCATTGCGTTCTTTGCGTTTCTGTTTGCGCACGGTAAGAACCCATGACACAAAGGCAAAGATAGAAACAACAAATACAATTACTGAAGCCAGAGCATTGATTTCTGGTGATAGACCACGTCTTACACTTGAGAAAATCAGCATTGGCAGAGTTGTTGAATTTGGTCCGGCAACAAAGCTTGCGATAACCAGATCATCCATTGACATGGTGAAGCTTAAAAGGAATGCTGCAACTTCTGCAGGCATAATTGCTGGCAGAATAATCACAAAGAATACCTTCATTGGACCTGCACCAAGATCTTTTGCTGCTTCCTCAATTGAAACGTCAAGTTCAACGAATCTTGAGCGGATAACAACTGTTGCATAGGCAGAGCAGAAGGTAACATGAGCAATCCAGATGGTAATCATGCCACGATCTGAGAATACCGGAATGATATCTCCTAAGGTTACGAACAGTAACAGCAGGGCAAGACCGGTGATAACCTCAGGTAAAATCATAGGTGCAGTCATGAAAAGCAGGAATGCGCTTTCACCTGTGAACTTCTTGATTCTTACCATTACAAATGCGGCCAGTGTACCGATGATTACTGATGCAATTGCTGACATAACTGCAATGGTCATGGAAATGCCTACGGCAGTAATGATTGCATCATTATTCATTAAAGCTCTGTACCACTTTAAAGAGAAGTTGGTCCAGACTGTAACCATCTTTGACTCATTGAATGAGTAGACAACAAGAGTCATGATTGGCAGATACAGGAATATCAGCGTAATAGTCAGAATAACAAATCTGAACAGTGTGCTCTTGGTATTTTTATTTAAGATCATAGCTCCCCCTGTTTACGCTGATTTTTGAAGAACCAGATAATAGGTATTGCCATAACTGTAAGCATGGTGATTGCAACAGATGAAGCAAGAGGCCAGTCTCTGTTGTTGAAGAATTCCTGCCACAGGATTCTACCGATAAGAATTGAATCCTTACCGCCAAGAAGCTCAGGAATTACGTACTCACCGATTGCAGGAATGAATACCAGCATTGAACCTGCGATAATGCCGCTCTTGGTCTGAGGAACCAGCGCATGGAAGAAGGTCTTTACCGGACGGCAGCCTAAATCCTGAGCAGCCTCAATCAGACTGTAATCAACCTTCATAAGTGATGAGAACAGTGGCAGTACCATATAAGGCAGATAGCAGTAAACGATACCTACATAAACCGCAAAATCAGTCTGCAGCATATGCAGTGGATGGTCGATGATTCCTAAACTTATAAGAATATCGTTGATAATTCCGTCTCTTTTCAGAATAGTCATCCAGGCATAGATTCTTACAACAAAAGAAGTCCAGCTTGGCATGATAATCAGGATAAAGAGAATATTGCGGGTTGTACTCTTTGATGTGGCTAAAGCCCATGCAATCGGATAACCGATTATCAGACATAAAAGAGTAGAGAATGCTGCAACCTGAATTGATTTCAGATATGAACGCATGTAGGTTCCATCTGGATCAATAAAGATGTTGGTGTAGTTTTCAAGATGCAGAATAATCTGCATTGCACCTTCTTCAAATGTAACAATTGGAGAGTAAGGTGGTATCGCAATTTCAGTTACTGAAAACGAAATCTTGAAGATAATCAGGAACGGAATCAGGAAAAAGAGAATCATCCACATATATGGAAGGAAGATGATTGCTCTCTCTCTTAATGAAATCTTTCTGCCAGGAACATACCTAGGTGGAGGACGATGTCCCTTTGACCCAGGATTTCTAATCATATTTGAATTTATTAAAGCCATTGTTTAATTCTTCTCTATATTCTAAAGATGAGTTAGAAGGTCAGGGCAATACAGGATTCTGGATCCCAGCTTAAATAAACCTTGTCATCCCAGGTAGGCAGACCGACATTGAATCTGTCTACATTTGGCAGAGTTGAGGTAATGATTCTGCCTGATGGAAGACGGACGTAGTAAATTGAAATATCACCAAGATAGGCGATGTTCTCTACAGTACCCTCACACCAGTTGGTAGGCTCTGTTGGCTCCTCATGAGAAATGTAAACCTTCTCTGGTCTCATGGCGATCGATACAGGCATACCGTCTGCAATATCGATATCGTGAAGAAGCTCGATTGGACGAGGGAAATCATTACACTGAATAACAGAGTGCTTGTTGTCTGATTTGGTCAGTGTGCAGTCAAACATATTAACCTGACCGATGAACTCTGCTGAGAAACGGCAGTTAGGGTTTTCGTAAATCTCACGAGGTCCGCCGATCTGCACGAACTCACCACGGTCCATAATAGCAATACGATCAGCCATGGTCATAGCCTCTTCCTGATCGTGGGTAACCATAAGACAGGTAACACCAACAGAGTTGATGATATCTACAAGCTCCAGTCTCATCTGTTCACGAAGCTTCTTATCAAGTGCACCCATAGGCTCGTCAAGTAACAGCAGACGAGGCTCCTTGGCAAGTGATCTTGCCAGAGCAACACGCTGTCTCTGACCGCCTGAAAGCTGATATGGACGTCTGTCAACGTACTCTTCCATGTGCACTAGCTTTAACATCTTTTCTACTCGTGCATTGATTACATCGCGTGGAAGCTTCTCCTGCTTTAAACCAAAAGCAATGTTCTGGCGAACAGTCATATATGGGAACAGAGCATATGACTGGAACATCATGTTTAAGGTTCTCTTATATGGAGGCAGGTTAACAATATCCTC
>JAGDBH010000344.1 GCA_017959135.1 Succinivibrio sp.
ATGAATAGATTTAAAAGCATCCTTGCTCTGATTTTTCTGTTACTCTCCAGTTCTGTTTATGCCAAAGAAGAGATAAAGGCTTTTTTCTATACTACGAATTCTGTTTTTATGGAGCATGTTAAGACAACTCTATCGAAAATGGCTAAACAGCGTAACTATACATTTACTTTTTTTGACGCAGGCGCCAATTCCAGAAAACAGTATGATCAGCTTAGGGATCATATTTCCATAGGAGATCTGGTTGTAATCAGTGTCTCTGAAGAGGATTATCTTGAGGGAATGCTGGATGCGGCCCGTGAGCATGATGCCAGAGTAGTTCTGTTTGGAAGTTCTCCTTCTGCAAATCTTGCCAAATCCTACGATAAAGCCTGGTATGTCGGATTTGAAATATTCGATTCTGCCCGTAAGCAGTACAGTCTAATCAAAAAATACCTGAACAGATTTCCCCGCTATGATAAGAATGCCAATGGAGCTTTGGATGTTGTCTTTCTTCAGGGAAGAGAGAACGAATTCCCAACTCATGTCAGAACACAGGTGATATTAGAGAGCTTTGAAAAAGACGGGATTAAGGTTAATCCGCTTTCGTATAATTATGATGACTACAGCTATTCTCTGGCCTATGAAGATTTTAGTGAACAGCTCAGAAAATATGGCATTGAAAATATAGAAATGGTTATTTCCAATAATGATTCTATGGCTCTTGGAGCGATTAAATCCTTAAACGAAAGAAAATACAACCGTCCTCATTCCTTCTTTAATGGTCACCGTCATATACCTGTCTTTGGAGTGGATGGTATTTCCGATGCTTTAAGGAGTGTTGAATCCGGTATGATGACGGGAACAGCAATTGCTGATAATACTGCGCTGTCACGCGTTATTATGATGATTTTTGAGAATGCGCTTTCTGAGGATTTTCAGAAAATTGTATGGTATAAGACTGAAGATCGAACTATTTTTATCCCATATAGAGAATTTTCGAAAATTAAAGATTATAATGCACACTCACACGCAAACTCACGAAGAAAATAGCATTTATATGAGATTTATATGAGAAGAGTCTTTCAGCTTTTACTGAGCATTCTTTTAGTTTTTCAGATTCAATGTGTTATTGCATCTGATGATCTTTATTCCTTTTATTATAATGGCGAGTCTGAATTCATCAGCAGATTCAATGCCTCTCTAAAATCATATGCCAAGGCCAAGGATATTGACCTTGAGATGTTTGATGCTAAGAACAGCTCATCTGTACAGCTTAGTCAGATTTACTCACAGGTGTCTTCAAAAGACCCTCTTATCATCAATCTTGTTAATACTGAGGATGCCTCAGATATCATTTATCACGCAAAATCATACCGTAATCGTATTGTTTTCTTTAATCGTATGCCTTCAGATGAGATCTTTAAGAAATATGACCGAGTATGGTATGTAGGAACCAATTCTGCAACTGCCGGTAAATATCAGGCTGATCTGATTATGGATTATCTTGAGTTAACAGGGAATGTTGATAGAAACAGAAATGGCATCCTTGATATCATTATTCTGCAGGGAGAAAAGAATCATAACGATACCGATGGCAGAACCAGTGAAATTCTAAAACAGCTCTCTGATAAAAAAGTAAAATACAGGATTCTCTCTCAGACCTATGCTGACTGGGATTCTCAGACTGCTTTTAATGATGTTAAGGCTCTGGTTTCAAAGGTCGGGCTTAAGAATATTGATATGATTATCGCCAACAATGATGCAATGGCTGTTGGTGCGGTTAATTATCTGAATACTGAAGGATATAACCTCGGGAAGGATTCTAAGAACAAGACTAAGTATATCCCTGTATTTGGTGTTGATGGCATTCCTGATGCCATAGAGTACATTAGACAGAATAAGATGACAGGTACTGTGTTTGCTGATTTTACCGCTTTAGCTAAGGCTTCTGTTGATATTGCTCTTGATGACTCTCTGGATGATGAAGTTCTTACCCGCAAGATCTGGTACAAGATTACTGATAGAAAGGTTTTAATCCCATTCGTAAAGTTTTCAAGCTTTAAGAGCTATATCAGAAAATCTCGCTAGTCTTTGTTTAGATAAGTTGCCTGGAAGGCTTTGAAAGGAACTACAAAAACCTGAAAAGGTTTTGTAGTTTGAACATTTGGGGATTTATATTAAGAAAAGTTTATTAAACTTCTTCCATTACGCTTTTGATTAAACCTAATGGGCTCTTATTCTTATAAGAAATCTCGTGAAGCTTGTTTGAATTCTTTGCACTTACAAACTGAACCATCTGATTCTCGGTATCCAGCTTGATTTCGATCTGTGAGCTAGTTGCGATGCTGAAAAT
>JAGDBH010000345.1 GCA_017959135.1 Succinivibrio sp.
CATGCCAAGTTTTAAGGCACCGTTATCCTCAAATGAAGCCTTTACTTTGAATGTATGGGTTCTGTCATCTGCAATTGGAGATATTTCAAAGATTGAGCCTTCAATCTCATCCGAACTGTAATTTGAACTGATTTTTACGGCTGAACCGATTTTAAGAGAGGCTACTGCCTGCTCAGGAACATTGAACTGAGCCTGAAGATTTGAGTCAACAGCAAGGGTAAGCACTGTTGTACCAGTATTAACAACCTGACCTGGGTCTGCATAGGTCTGAATAATAATACCGTCTCTGTCAGCCTTTAATTCAGCATAATTAAGCTGATTTCTGCTCTCCTCATAATTGGCATTGGCCTGTTCTAATGCTGAGAGAGCTGATTTATACTCGTGCTGACACTGATCATAGGCTAAACGGCTTACAGCACCGGCACTGAGAAGCTTTTTATATCTATCAAGATTCTTTCTTGCAAGATCCAGAGCTGATCTTGCATTCTTTACCTTGGCATCGGCATTGCGGATACTCTGCTCAAGATCTTTCTTATCAAGAGTTAAAAGAACCTGACCTTTATTTACGCGATCGCCAACTTCAACCAGGCGTTCCTGAATCTTGCCGCCTACCTGAAATGACAGTGGTGTTTCAAATTTACTGTGAATTTCACCAGCGTAAATCAGAGATGATGACATCATATCTGAAGACACTGTCATCGCCTTTACTCTTAAAGGCAGTGCTTCAGTCTGTGTCTGCTCTCTGCTGATTCCCAGATTGAAAATCGCAAAAACCGCAAACAGCACGGTAATTGCTACTCCAATAAGGTAATGCTTACGTGTTAAATTCATCAGAAATCCTTAGTAAATACGCCTGTTAATCAAACAAAATTAACCACTAAATCATAAAGATAAATAACAGTGGTATATTATTAAACACCTGTTCATTAAAAGTATATAAACTATAGGTAAAAGGTCAATGATAGCCTAGGCTGATCTGTAAGATAAAAAACACTTAATGTACAACTGTTCATTAAAATTTGACACAACTTTGCTCAATGACATAAGGGGTACGACAATGAAGGAAGATTTAAGGTTCAAGAAGACTGAACTTGCAATCAGAGAAAGCTTTTTTCATCTGATTGAACATAAAAAATCCAACGAAATCACAGTAGCGGAAATCTCAAGACATGCTCTTTTAGGAAGAGGAACCTTCTATCAGCACTACAGAAGTATTGAAGATCTTGTAAAGGCTATTGAGAATGAAGCCATCGCCCACATGGAAAAAATATATGATCAGAATGCAAAGCAGAAAAAAATCGAGAACGTAAGTTGTCTTATTGCATATCTGATTGATTACTTTGAGAAAAACAAGAAAAAGATTCTGCTTTTAATCAGAAACTCAAACGGAGAGTTTACAGCCAGAGCTGTTGATATCTTTCTGAAAAAATACATAAGCTGCGATTACTCAGGCTCAGATGAGAAAGTGCTCAAACAGGATATTATTGAGGGAACCTTTGCAATCTGCGGATTTATCGGTGTTATCAACAAATGGATGAGCGGAGAGTTTGACTTTGAGAAAAAGGAGCTGATAGAACTTCTGAATAACGTTCTTTTCAAGATTTATAACTAAAAAACTCCGGCTTTAGAGGGCCGGAGTATTACGTTATTTAAAATGAGTTTTGAATCTTACTTAGAACGAGCAGCAGCGTCCTGGATAGATAGCTTAGCAGCAGTTGCCTTTAAGCCAGCTAGGTCCTGATTTGCCATCTCAACGAACTCTTCAGCAGTGTATGGAAGCTTCTCTACGAAATACTTCTCGTACTCAGCGTAGTCATCTGGTGAAGATACGTATAGGTATGGGAAGTTAACGTCTTCAAACTTGCCCTCGAAATCCTTGTAGTTGCCCTTGATTGCATTGTAGGTCATCATGAAAGCAAATAGAGGATCGCAGTAGTGACCGCCTGACTGACCAGCCATTGAACCGTTCTTTAATCTCTCACCTAAATCAGGTAGGAAGTCGGTTGAAACGATCTGGATCTTGCCGGTCTTGCCTGCACGCTCAACAGCAGCAATAGCACCCTGTAATGGGTCACCGCCACCACCAGCTGGGATTAGAGCGTCTAGCTTAGGATTTGCAGCCATTAAAGCTTCAGCAGCCTTTGAACCACCCTCTGAGGTAGTACCAGCATACTGTGGATCTGATAGAACAGCCTTATCGTTTGGATGCTCCTTGTTCCACTTCTCAACACCAGCCTTGTAACCAGCCCAACGACCTAACCAGGTAGCATCGCCCTGCTCCCAGCCAATCAGACCGATGTTACGGCAGCCTTTCTCTAATAGAATGCCTGCTAACTTCTCACCGTTCTCTGGCTCGTTCTCGTGAACTGCACCGATGTAGTATGGTGATTTCTCAGCCATCTTGTAGATTGCTGGGCTTGCATCCTTAGAAATGATACGGAAGAACTGAGTTAGATAAACTTCGTTGTCATTTGCAGTCTTAATTGCAGAAGTCATTTCAGTATCTGATGAGTTACAGATAATGATACCCTGACAGCCAGCAGCAGCTAACTGCTCAACAGAAGCAGTTACCTTCTCTGATACGTGTGCCTGGTCGATGTACTGAACCTGAACACCTAGTGCAGAAGCAGCTGCATCAAGAACTTTCTTACAAGCTGAACCTAGAACATCAGTTGATGACCAGATTGAAACACCGATCTTGATGTCCTTGTTTTCAATTGCATTTGCAGTTGTGCTGAAAGATGCAATTGTAGTAGCAACAGCTGCGCAAGCAATTGCTTTTGCAAATTTTTTCATAGTAAATTTCATATACTTATCCTTCAATGTTTGATTGGCAACGTAATATTGGTTGCAGGTAATGGCGAGTTACCCCGCTCAATACATGTGTAAATAATACTAACTTTTTTAACGTAAACGTGTGCGGAGATCACAAAATTAGAAAAGTATTTTTGCACATAATTCAGATGTTTGCATAAATACCTTATGTTTCAATTAGTTACAAAAAATCTAAAAGTTTACATTTGTATAATTTGTTATGTACAAATAGTTTTTCTTAATCAGAATGTAAATAATTTTAGTTTTTGCAGGTAATTGCGTACTGACAATGAAACCAATTCACAAAATTGCGCACAAATATAGATGGAATAAGTGTTTCTAACACTTTGTAAGATATATGTATTTTAATTGTTTATGTGATTTGATTCAAAAAAACGACCAAATTTAATTAAATTTTGTGCATATTCATATATTATCGTAACCGTTTACGTGATTTTAATTCAAAATTCGTATACATTGAAACTAACAGAAATGCACAAATGTGCATGTTTACAACAAAAGGCACTTGCCTCAACTAAAACAAACCCATGTCAGGTTTTACCTCACATGCAATAAAGGAATCAACATCATGACTGGAATAAAAAATCTCTCCGGTGCAACTAAAGGTTACATAGTTTTAGTAGCGCTGGTATTTCTATCCTGGGCTATATTCAAAGTTTTAACTCCAGATAATTTCGGATCACCAGATAACCTACTTAACTACTTTCAGGCAAGTTTAATTGCCACAGTTGGCGCAATTGGATTCTATTTCGTGATGGACATGGGTCTGTTCGACTTTTCTATCGGTGCGAACATTATCCTGTCAGCAGTTGTAGGATGCCAGCTGGCTACCCACTTCCAGATGGGTTACACCGGCCTGATTGCTGGTGCTATCGCAACAGGTGCTTTAGTTGGCCTGGTAAACGGTGTTCTATATGTTAAGCTCCGTATTCCATCAATGATTGTTACTGCAGGTCTTGCTCTGATTTACGAGTCAGTAGCTAACTATATGGCTGGCGGTGTTGTTCAGACTCTACCTTCCTCACTACGTGCATTCGGTTCAATGCCAGGCAACATCATCCTAGCAGTTATTACCTTTATCATTGCATACGGCATCCTGAACTACACCAAGTTCGGTACCTATACATATGCAATCGGTTCAGACGAGTTCGTTGCCAAGAACATGGGTATCAATGTTGATAAGTTCAAAGTTTACGCATTCATTCTTTCAGGCGCATTCTTCGGCGCAATGGCTGTTCTAACCATCAGCTACGGTTCTTCAATGGTTGCTGCAACCGGCATGTCATCAATGGCACGTAACTTCGTTCCAACAATGGGATGCTTCTTCGGTCTTGCATTCATGAAGTACGGAATTCCACTTCAGGCAATTATCCTGGGTGAGTTCATCGTTAACATCATCTTCTTCGGCTTCATTTCACTTGGTGCTCCAACAGCTATTCAGGACGTTATCACTGGTTTAGCTCTGCTGGTAATCATCACACTGACCACCAAGGTAGCTAAGGGCGAAATCGTTAAGTAATAAGGATAAGAAAAATGAGCGAAGTAAGATTACAAGTTAGAAACATTACCAAACATTTCGGTATCAACAGAGCACTTAACAACGTATCTTTTGATATCAACAAAGGCGAAGTTCACGCACTTATCGGTGAAAACGGTTCTGGTAAGTCAACCATGACCAACATGTTAACCGGTATCTACCCAATGGAAAGCGGTACCTTTACCCTGGACGGTGAGGATATCCATCCAAAGAATCAGGTAGACGCAAACAACAGAGGCGTATCAATCATTGTTCAGGAGTTAGGAACTCTATCAGGTCTGACCGTTGCAGAGAACATCTTTTTAGGTCATGAGGAAAGATTCATCACCTACGGTTTCAGAAATACTCCTGCAATGAATGCTGAAGCAAACCGCCTGTTAAAGGAATACGGATTTGATTTCATCAAGGCTGACGATCTTGTAGACAACTACAACTTCGAAGAGAGAAAGCTGATTGAAATCGTAAAGGCAACCTACTTCAATCCAAAGATTGTAGTTATCGATGAGACCACTACTGCTCTGTCTCAGGAAGGTCGTGAAGAGCTGTACAAGCACATGAACCGCATCCGTGAACAGGGAAATACAGTTATCTTCATTTCTCACGATTTACCAGAAATTCTGGCTAAGTCAGATACCATCACCATTCTTCGTGACGGTGAATACATCGATACCGTAAAGAGTAAGGATGTAACCGAGGATGACCTGAAGAAACTGATGGTAGGCCGTGAGGTTACCGGTGATTACTACCGTTCTGACTACGGTGAGAAGGTAAGCGATGAGGTTGTGTTATCAGTTAAGAATGTAACCGTTCCAGGTCTGATTTCAAACGTAAGTTTTGATCTTCATAAAGGTGAGATTCTTGGATTCGGTGGTCTGTCAGAGTCTGGCATGCACGAAATCGGCAAGGCTATTTTCGGTGCAAGCTTTGACAGAGAAGGTTCTGTAGTACTTGCAGACGGCACTCAGATTAACGATATTCCAACAGCAATTTCTCACTCTATCGCATATACATCAAAGGATAGAGATAACGAGTCTGTTGTTTTAAATCAGAGTATCCGTGACAACATTGCAATGCCTTCACTGGATGAATTATCAAATAACGCCGGTATTCTTAACTGGGGCAAGATTAAAAAGTTTGCAGTCGATTATGCAAAGGAAATGTCTGTAAAGATGGTAAATACCGATCAGTTTGTATCTGAGCTGTCTGGCGGTAACAAGCAGAAGGTTGTTCTGGCTCGCTGGATTGGTAAAGGATCAGACATCGTGGTACTCGATTCACCTACCCGTGGTATAGATATCAAGGTTAAGCAGGATATTTACCAGCTGATGGACCGCATGAGAAAACAGGGTAAATCAATCATCATGATTTCTGAGGAGCTGATGGAGCTTATTGGAATGTGCGACCGCATCATTATTATGAAGGACGGCGCATTAAAGGGTGAGCTTCCACGTTCTCGTGAACTGAATGAAAACAGCCTGATCTCAATGATGGTTTAACGGAGAAATATAAGAAATGACAGACATTGCAACAAACAATACGAACTTAGATATTGGTTTAAGGAGCCAGACCATGTCAGACACACTAGGAAACAAAGATCAGAATAACAACAAGAAAGATCTGGAACAGAAAAAACTTCGCAGAATGAGAATGATTCGCTCATTACTGCCAATCGTTGGACTTGTTTTAGTATTCTTCCTGTTCAACTTCCTGACCGACGGAAAGATGATGCATAAGCTACCACTGGCTATGTCTCAGGTATACGTAATCATGATTGCCTCAATGGGCGTGTTCTTCATCATGACCATGGGCGGTCTGGACTTCTCTCAGGGTTCTATTCTGGGTCTGTCCGCAATTGTGGTCTGCTCACTGTCCCAGTACAGTGTTCCACTTGCAATCATCGGCGGTATTCTGACCGGTGCAGCAATCGGCGCAATCAACGGATATTTCTACGTTAACCGTAAAATTAAATCCTTCATTGTAACAATCTGTACCATGTTCCTGTTCAGAGGCTTAATCAAGTATCTGACCACAGAAGCTCTTGTTGCAGGTTCATTCGAACTGATTGAGCTTGACAGCACCGCTCTAAAGGTTGGCTGTACAGCAGCAGTTGTTGCAGTAGGTTTCGTATTCTTCTGCTTCACCAAGTTCGGTACCTATCTGAAGGCTATCGGTGCTGGTGAAAAGGCAGCTAAGTTCTCAGGTATCCGTACCGACAGAATCAAGTTCCTGGTATACGTTCTATCAGGTGCAATCACAGGTTTCGCAGCATTCATTCTTTCAATCAAGAATGGTTCAGTAACCTCATCAGGTGGTAACCAGTTAGAGACTCAGATCCTTATCGCTCTGGTTTTAGGTGGTATGCCAATTTCTGGTGGTGCTATGGCAAGATTCGGTAACTTCATCGTAGGTTCACTACTGTTCGTAGTTCTGAACTCAGGTCTGAACATGATTGGCTTCAGCATCCCAATGATGCAGTTAATCGAAGGTATCGTATTCTTAATCTTCGTAGCAATCTTTGCTGACAGAAAAGCAATTCACGTTATCAAGTAGCAGTTCCCCCGCATATTTTTGCGGGGTGTTTTTTGAAACAATAAAAATTATTTTTAATCAAATTCATTTAAGGATAAACATCAATTATGGCTAAGTTATATTTCGTAGTTGGCTCACAGGACCTTTACGGTGAAGAGTGCTTAAAGCAGGTTGCAGCTGATGCAGCAAGAATGACCGAGTTCTTCAACAAGAAGCTTCAGGGCGTTAAGGTTGAACTACTTCCAACAGTTGTTAATTCAGAGACCTGTATTGCTGATATGAGAAAGGTAAGCACTGATGAGGACTGTATCGGTGTTATGACCTGGATGCACACCTTCTCACCAGCCAAGATGTGGATTAAGGGTTTACAGGAGCTACGCAAGCCTCTGATTCACCTTCACACTCAGGCAAATGAGAAGCTTCCATACGACGAAATCGATATGGACTTCATGAACCTGAACCAGGCTGCACACGGTGACCGTGAGTACGGCTTCATTCTAGCCCGTCTGCGTATACCTCACCAGGTTGTTGCCGGCTACTACGAGCATCAGGATGTTATCGACAGAATTTCAAGATTCGTTGACGTTGCACGTGCAATCAACTTCTCAAGACACCTGAAGGTTGCATCATTTGGTAACAACATGCGTGAAGTGGCAGTTACCGACGGTGATCGTGTTGAGTCTCAGATCCGTTACGGCTGGGAGTGCAACTACTTCGCTCTAGGTGATTTAGTTCAGGAAATCAATGCAGTTTCAGAAGCTGAAATTGATACCAAGATGAACGAGTACACCTCTAAGTACACCATGAAGACCACCAACATCGAAGCTGTTCGTGAACAGGCTCGCTATGAGGTTGGTCTGGAGAAGTTCCTGTCAGCAAGAAAGCTAGGCGCATTTGCTGATACCTTCCAGGATCTTCACGGTCTAAAGCAGCTTCCAGGTATTGCAGCTCAGAATCTGATGGGCAAGGGCATCGGCTTTGGTCCTGAGGGTGATTACAAGATTTCAGCTCTATCAGCTGTTCTTATGAACATGGCTGAAGGCCGCAAGGGTGCAACCGGCTTCATCGAGGATTACACCTATGATTTAACCGAGGGTAAAGAGCTTGAGCTTGCATCTCACATGCTTGAGGTTCCAGTAACCTTCGCAGCAACCAAGCCAGAGATTGACGTTCTACCTTTAGGTATCGGCGGCAAGGCTGATCCTGCACGTCTGATCTTCGACGGTGTTGAGGGTGATGGTATTCAGGTTACCCTAGTCGATATGGGCACTCACTTCAGAATCATCTGTGCTGATATCGAGCTTGTAAAGCAGCCTAAGCCAATGCCAAAACTGCCTGTAGCTAGAATCATGTATCGTCACAAGCCAAACTTCCGTATCGGAACTGCAGGCTGGTGCTATGCAGGTGGCGCTCACCACAGCGTTGTTTCAACAGCTCTGACCCGTGAAGATATCGCTCTGTTCGCTAAATTAACCGGCACTGAGCTGATCTGCATCGGAGAGGATACTACAGAAGCTGATCTTGAGAAGATGGCTACTGAGTATTACAAGTAATTTCAGTTAATTAGTTTCAAGTCTTTATGATTTTTTAGTCTGCAGTCCATGGCTCACGGCTGCAGGCTTTTTTTTGCTCAAAAACCTTCCTCCCATAAGTGACCGACTTCAAAATAAATCTTTTTTAAATAAAGCAATTGTGAAGAACGTATCAGTTGTTATACACAAAAACTGATGTTTCTTGACTATTCAATGCCTAAATTTTAATTTTGACAACGGATGTATGTTTTATTAGACGCCCTTAGGACGTTTTTTTAAACATGTCTGAAACTGTCTTTTAAGGTTTTTATTACGTTTAAACAGATATATAGGAGCTCATATGAAGTTTCGTTTAGTTGCAACCTGCATTGCTGCATGTATGTTTACCCTAAATGCAGCTAATGCTGCATCAGTTACTCTTAAACTAGGTCATATTGCAGAACCAACCAACCCATACGGCATGGGTGCAGACCATTTTGCTGAACTTGTTAAGGACTATTCAAAGGGAGATATTGAGGTTCAGGTAGTCCCATCATCACAGCTAGGTAACCAGCGTGACCTTGTTGAAGGCTTAACCATTGGCACAGTTGAAATGACCCTGACTGGTACCGCCGTATTAGGAAACTTTGCTCCAGAAGTTTCAGTATTTGATCTTCCATTCCTATTCAGAGACACAGATCATGCATATAAAGCACTGGATACCATCGGTATGGATCTGTGCAAAAAGTATGTTGAGCCAAAGGGCATGATTACCCTTGCAATGTGGGAAAACGGTATTCGTCACATGACCAACAACAAGCGTCCAATCAGGACACCTAAAGACATGGAAGGTCTGAAGGTTCGTGTTATGGAACAGCCTGTATATATCGAACTTATGAAGGCATTAAAGGCAAGCCCAACCCCAATGGCAATGAGTGAGCTTTATACCGCACTTCAGAAGGGCGTTATCGACGGCCAGGAAAACCCATTAAGCCAGATTGCTACCAAGCACTTCTACGAAGTTCAGAAGTACGTTTCTCTAACCGCTCACACCTATGCACCTGAAGTTGTTCTAATCAGCAAGTTCGCATGGGATGGCTTAAATGACAGCCAGAAGGAAATCATCACCAAGGCAGCTTTAGAGACCAAAGACTGGCAGCGTCAGTTATGCCGTGATTTAGAGGACAAGTTTGCTAAGACCATTGTTGAAGGCGGTGCTGAAATCAACGACGATGTTGATAAGCAGGCATTCATCGATGCAACCAAGAGCGTCTGGGAGCTTTATTCTAAGAAATACGGTAACGAAACAATTGACGCAATCGTAAACGTAAAATAAAAACCTAAATTCCTCGCCTTCGGGCGAGGTTTTTTCAAACAGAATTCAAGGATGATTTTATGCTAGCTTTATTTCAGGCATTAGAGAAATTCCTAAAGCTTCTGGTTACATTCGCAAACGGACTGATGCTGGTTCTTGTTTTCATCCAGGTTATTACCAGATATGTATTCAGCTGGACTCCAGCCTGGGGTGAAGAACTTGCCCGTTATCTTTTCGTTTGGGTTGTTTTCCTTTCAATGCCTCTTGTAGCCAGCTACGGCGGACATATGTGCATTGAAACCTTAACCAGTCGCGTTAAGGGAGCAACACTTAAGTTCTTAAACATTGTCGCCGACATATTCTCAATTATTTTCCTAGGGATCATGGTCTACTACGGTTGCATCATGGTTGCAAGAACCAGCTTCCAGACTTCACCAGCAATGCAGCTCCCTATGTCTTATGTATATGTTGTAATTCCATTTGGCTGTGCAGTGATGCTTATTTACGTAATCATCAATCTAATCAAGACTCTGCAGACTCCTGCATCTGAGATTAAGCCAAAGGGCAGTGATAAATAAGGAGCTTAGGTAGATATGGTTCTTTTAATCGTTTTAGTATCCTTTGCAGTCATTCTGGTAACCGGCGCATCAATCGGTGTTGGTCTGGGACTGGCATCTGCAGCAGGATTATTCTTCGGCGAACATATGCCTCCGCTTCTGGTTATCGTACAGCGTATGTTCACTTCTGTAGACTCCTTCTCATTCATGGCAGTACCTTTCTTTATGCTGGCAGGTGCTTTCATGTCTGATGGTGGTGTTACCAAGCGTATCGTTGATTTCTCAATGTCTCTGGTAGGCTCTCTATCCGGCGGTCTGGCACTTGTGGTTTCAGTTGCAGGTATGTTCTTCGCAGCTCTGTCAGGTTCATCTGCAGCAACAACCGCAGCTATCGGTGCATCAATGATTGACGAAATGGAGCGTCGAGGCTATCCTCGAGACTTCGCGGCAGCTGTGGTAGCGGCCGGTGGTACGGTAGGTATTATTATTCCTCCTTCAATCACCATGGTTGTTTACGGTTCCATTGCTAACGTATCTGTTGCCGATCTGTTCATGGCAGGTTTCGCTCCTGGTATCTTAATGGGTATCACCATGTGTATCGTTTCCTGGTTCATTTCCAAGAAAAACGGATACAGCGGAGAAGGTTCATTCTCAATTATCAAGGTAGCAAAGTCATTCAAGGAATGTTTCTGGGCTCTGATGATGCCTGTTATCATCCTTGGCGGTATCTATCTTGGTCTGTTCACTCCAACAGAAGCTGCTGCAGTTGCTGCAGTATACGGTGCATTTGTAGGTCTGTTCATTTACAAGGAGTTAAAGTGGAAGGATCTTCCAAAGACTCTTTTAAATGCAGCTTATAACACCACAATGATTATGTTCGTTGTAGGTGCAGCTAACCTGTTCGGATGGATTTTAACCAATGCTCATGTGCCTCACATGCTGGCTGAGTTCTTTGCAAGCGTAACTGACAACAAGTTCATATTCCTGATGATGATTAACGTTCTGTTACTGATTATCGGTACTCTTGTTAACGCATCTGCAGCAGTGGTTATTCTTACCCCAATTCTACTGCCAGTAGCTGTAGGCATGGGAATTGATCCAATGTTCTTCGGTGTACTGATGGTTGTTAACCTGGCTATCGGCTGCGTAACACCTCCTGTTGGACTGGATCTGTTCGTTGTGTCATCAATTACCGGTATTTCAGTGGACAAGGTAACCGCAAAGATCCTGCCTTACCTGGCAATGTTCATTGTAGATTTACTCGTTCTGACATATTTCCCATCAATCATCACCTTCGTCCCAGAAATGATGCATTAAGGGAAATTCTCCTCATATCCTGCACTGATGTGCAGGATTTTTTTATATCTCTCACCCTCCCCTATCGCAGGATCTTCATTTTTCAGGTATCTAAAAAGCGAACGTGTTAAGAAACATAGAGTTTTTCTAAGAAAATATCTCTATACTGCTGTGATAGTGAAATCCTTTTTGTATCTTATGATTCTGGTAACTCAATGAAAAAACTGATTACTGCGTTAATGTCGTGTGTTCTTATCTCCTCTGTACAGGCTTATAGCGAGGAGCGCCCTCTTAATTTTCGAGATGCAAAAAAGCAGATGGTTAAAATCTTCAGAAGCCTCAATAAACCGACAACACTTTACTGTGGATGCAGAATTATCTTTCCAAAAGGCGGTGGATATAAGCCAGATCTTGAAAGCTGCGGCTATCAGATAGCAAGTGACTATGAACGCGGCAGCAGAATCGAGGCTGAGCATATCGTTCCGGTATGGGAATTTGCCCATAAGATGAACTGCTGGACCAGGGTAGAAAAAGGTCAGGGACGCAGCAACTGCGAGGAGACAGATGACAGATTCAACCTTATCGAATCAGATCTGCACAACCTTTATCCTGCAATTGGTGAAGTTAACAAGGATCGCAGCAGTTATGCCTTTGTAGAAAAACTCAAAAATGCAGATAATCCCGAAGGATACGGCAGCTGCAGAATGTTCTATAACAAAAGCAGTTATCAGGCGCAGCCTACAGAGCGCTCCAAAGGTATTATCGCCAGAGCCTATCTTTACATGAATAAACGCTATAACCTGCCTTTGGATGCAGAGCACATGAGACTTTACAGGTCATGGAATCATACCTATAAGCCTACTGATGATGAATGCAAGCGCAATTATATGATTAAAAAGATTCAGGGAAATGACAATCCTTTTGTAACAGAGCCTTGCGAACTCAGGATCCGCCATCCCCACTCAGTTACAAAGAAGGAGTCTGAATAAAAAGGACTTAACCGAAGTTAAGCCTGAAAAAAAACATCCGCAACAAAAATGAAGCGGATGGTGAACTTCAATCAGTTTTGATTATTTAGCAGTTTTGCCTGTTACTACAACTTCTACTCTTCTGTCTGCAGCAAGACAGTCGATTAAAGGCTTACGTGACTTGATGTTTGCACACTTATCACCGGTTACAGGATTAGCTTCACCCTTACCCTGTGCAACCTTGGTGGTGATTCCCTGATTTGCAAACTCAGCAGAAACTGATTCAGCTCGATTCTGAGATAGTTTTGCGTTATATGCATCTGAGCCCATACGGTCTGTATAACCGTAAACCTCGAACTCAGGCTCCTCAAACTTCTCTGAAGACTTGATAATGGTTGAAACTGCTTCCTTGCCCTCGTCAGACAGTACTGAGCTGTCGAATGGGAACAGAATACCAGCATCTAAAGTATGAATCATCTTCTCAACTTTCTTTGCTGCAGGCTTTGCTGCAGGAGCATTGTGCTTCTCATCCTGGATTGTGTACTGGAATGACAGGTACAGCAGGCCCTGATCAATACGGGTATTTCTGTCGTCATCAGGATGGAAAGTACGATCAGCAGCTCTGTAGAAGTAATCATAACCACCACGAATGCTGAACTTTGGAGTAAATGCATACTGAATACCAACACCGGCTACACCTCCCCATACACTGTGGGTCTCATGATTGAATGAATGCCAGTTATAGGTAGGGCCAATCTTGAAGAAAACATCTGAGCCCTTATCATCGATTGGCTTTGCAAAGCGAGAATAAAGCTCAACGATATTGTAATGGTCCTCCATACGGAATCTGCAGTTTTCGCAGGTGAAAACAATCTTCTGATCCTTGATGTAGTTATAGCCTAAACCAACACCGAACCAGTCTTTAAAATTTCTTTCAGCATAGGTCTTGATACCGTAACCATCATTCTGAATTGAAGTGGTGTAGGTGTAGCCCTCAAATTTGTACTGTGTACCGATTTTATGGTCGAAGGCATGAGCCCAGCCACCGCCAAGACCAAAAGTCCAGCTGTCCTGTAATGCAGCACTTACGTTAGTAGATAAAACAAGAACACCAATAGATAGAATTGAACAAAGTAAATTTCTTAGCATTTCACACATACCCGTCTGTATTTGCTTATTGAATTTTTATGTAAACGTGTTAAAAAAGCGGGATAATCCTAACACTTTATTTTACAAATATTAAACCGCCGTCAAATTTTGAACTTGCTTTTTCACTACTTCTATCCATTATTTCTTGCAAAATATATTCACATCTTTTCTCTTGATTAGTGAGCCAATCTTTTTGTATCTAATATTTTTTTGCATTTTTTTGTCAAAAAAAAATTAATAAAAAATTTCACATTAACTTTTTGATTTGTTTAATAAATTATACCAAACGCACAAAAAGCGGATCATTTTTCGATAATGATATAAATGTCATTTATTTAGATTTTATGCAATAAAGTCAGTGCATAATTTTGCGTATTAGAATATGACGATTTTCACATTAATAAAATATCAAACAATGATCTGAAAAAAATAGTTTACAGAAGATGTGTTACTGACATGATTAGACAATTCGTCAGTAACTAAAAATGAAAGGGAATACTGAAAAGAAAAAAGAATCTGCTAGAAAGTGATTTTTAACACTGTCTTGTGATTGTGCCATCACTCTCATTGTAGTAATAGCATTCAACTTTTGCCTCAGAGAACATGGTCTTGGTGTAATGCCAGCTCTCCTGCCAGCGCTCATTGATGTTGGTATCAATATAGACTCTGGCGATGCCTGCCTGAATAATTGCCTTGGCACATTCATGACAGACAGGAAGGTTATGAACATACAGTGTTGCACCGTCTACAGATGACCCGTTGTACAGGGCATTGAGAATAGCATTCATTTCGGCGTGAACCACAAGTTTGTATTTAATTTCACGCTGATTGTATCTGTCCTCGCTGTCTATTACTCCTCGAGGAAAACCGTTATATCCCTGAGAGATAATCTGACCTTTATCACCGACAATGATCGCACCGATCTTGGATGAAGGATCTTTTGACCAGGAACTTACCTGCTCAGCGATTTTAAAATAGCGCTGTATCCACTTAAGACTGACAGGATGCTGTTCGTTTGATGACACTGTTTCTTCCTGCATTTTTGACTCCTAAAAAATACCTTTAACACAGAATACTAGCACAGATATCAGGACACAGAAATTCCAAGAAACGCAAAGCGTGTTCACACTCTCAGTAAATGATCCAAACAAGCTGATATTTAAGCGGTTTTATCTAAGGCTCTAAAACCTCTGAAAAGGAATAGTGCAGAGATAAGTGTCAGCACGGCTGACAGTGAAAAGATAATCTGCATCGCCATGGAAAGCTCTCTTATATAGAGAGTTGTTCCCTCCTCTGAGGTAATTGCGTAGAAAAGAACCGAGGTAACCATTGCCATACAGAAAGCCATACCGCTGTTTCTGACCAGAGCCTGCATTCCGGAGCCCATGGCATAGAACTCGCGAGGAACAGAGCTCATGATGATAGTTGAGTTAGGCGCAGAGAACATTCCAAAACCGAGACCAGAGAGAAACTGAGCTAAGGCTATGAGATAAAAAGGAGTCTTAGGCTCAATGAAACTGAGAATACATAAGGATGAACCTGAGATCAGAAGACCTATAAAGGAAATCATATGTGGAGAGTATCGGTCGGCAGCCTTTCCTGCAAAAGGAGATACCAGACACTGAACCACAGGCTGAATGACCAGAATTATACCTGCCATTGAAGCTGAGTAGCCATTTATAAGCTGCAGATGCATTGATAGGAGCATGGTTATGGCAAAGGTGGCTAGATAATGGAACATCGAGCTTAGAAGACTTCCGTTTAAAACTCTGTTCTCAATGATCATACTGATCTTTATCAGCGGATTTCTGGTAGTGAGCTCTCTGTAAACATATATACACAGAAGAACAATACCAATACCAAGAAGATAGAAGCCATCCCTGTTGTTAATAAACATGGAAAGTCCTGTAAAGAAAGTTACAAAACCTACAAGCGACAGGATGCCCTTCAGGTAAGGAATCTTGTGGGGCTCCGGATTATCGGCAGGAATATTTCTGCATAAAACGGCAGCTGTGAAGTTACCACAGGCACTGATAATAAACATTGCCCACCAGCCAATGGTATCCGTAAGGAATCCTCCTAGAAATGGAGCGCAGGATATACCGGCATAAACGCAGGCAGTTGTCATTCCAATGGCGCTACCCTTGGACTTGTTGTCGATATTATCGATTAAAAGTGCGTATGTAGTACTGAAAATAAAAGCATTGGATAAGCCCTGCAGTGTTCTGAAGGCAATCAGGGAATAAAAATTCGGAGATATGGCAATCAGTACAGAGGTAATGGCAGATACAACAGAGCCCAGAACAAAGCCTCTTTTATGACCTATTCTCTGAACAATTGCTATGGTTGGGACCAGAAAGGCGGTTACAGCAATCACGTATGCATTTATAACAGCCGTTATATACTCCGGAGGAACATGAAAATCACTGGAGAGTGCAGGAATCGCGATAAATATGGATGACCCCATAAATGAACCGCAGAAGGAGTTAATGCAGACGGCCAGAATCAGAAAACGGACAAATGGCATATTATTGGATATTTTTACTCAGCTCATGATTACTATAATGTATTAGTTATTTTAGATCTATCATGCTGAATGTTCTAGAAATTTAAGGAAAATACGAGATACCTGAGGAAAGTATTCTCCTGTTCTTTGAACAGGTACATTTTTTGAGGCTTAATACAAGGCGGTAGCAGTTCTTTTGCGGAGATAAATTTTCATTAATATTATAAGATCTTACTATTGTCTGTTAATTGTTTTCATTTTGTCATGATTATGCACTTTATAAAAGTCCTCTGCATTTTATAAAAGTCACTTTATAAAAGTCCAATCAAAGCCTAATTCATCCCGCTCATGACGCATCTATTTTTTTCAAAAATACTTAAAATATACTTTACACAAAAAAAACTTATCCTATAATTCAAGGTGAATTTCCTTATATGCTTTCTTAAAAAGAAAACTGATCGTAAAGCATGATCCTTCATATAGATGATTATGCTCTGTTTGTGTTTTTAGGTGCTCTATGAATAGATTTAAAAACGGAATCAAGCTGGTTTTAGCCTCTCTTGTTCTTACCTCATTTGCTGCTTTAAGCGAAGAAATCTCAAATTTAAGTCCTGATACCGAAGTTAGCCGCATCAGCTGGCTTAAGCTTGATGAACAGTTCGGAAAGACTCCGGAATTTCCAGCTAAAACAGTGATTGGTGCAATTACCAAAACCAAGGATATTGAATTCTGGAAGAACATTGCCAAAGGTTATACCTATATGGCAGACAAAATGGGAGTAGAGCTGAAGCTACAGGCTGCCAAGGACGAGGAAGATCCAATCGGTCAGCTCAATATTGCCGAGACCATGGTTGCAAAGAACGTCAACGCTATTCTGGCCTCCCCTCAGACCGATGTTACTCTGCAGCTTCCATTTGAAGAAGCTTTACAGTCAAAAATTCCATTCATCAACGTATCAGATGCAGTTATTCCTCAGACCCGCTATTACGTTGGAGGAATGCATTACCGTAACGGAATGGATGTTGCCGAATGGTTCCTTAATAAATACCCTGAGGGCGGCAAGGTTGCAGTTATAGAGGGCTTGCCTCTGGTCTATGCAACCACTCAGAGATCACGCGGATTTATCAATACCTTAAAGAAGAATCATAAATTCATTGTTGCTGAAACAGCATGCGGCAACTGGCTGGCAGAAGATGCAAAGAAAGAGTTTGAAGTGATTCTGAAGAAGCATCCAGATCTTGTAGGTGTTTACTGCCACAATGACATTATGGCCTTAGGTGTAGTCGAAGTTCTGAAAAAACACAATCTGCTGGGTAAGATTCCTGTATTCGGAACCGATGGCATTTCACTGGCATATGAATCAATCGCAAAGGGTGAACTGACCGGAACAGTAGATTCATTCCCTGAGGTAACCGGTGCTGTTGCTGTTCAGGTGGCAGCACGAGTAATCAAGGGACAGAAAGTTCCACGTGTAGTGGTTACCCCTCAGAAACTGATTACTCATGATAATTATGAAACCTTCAAGGATCGCAATATAGATTCTATGATTGAAAAACTGAAAGATACCGAATAATTACTTACTAGAACATTAAGACAAAAAAGGGCCAGCAGGGATTATTCCTTACTGGCCTAAATTCTCCGTTAAAATGTTATGCTGCAAAAACGGAGAAGAACATCAGACTAGCTTAATCTTATGGTTACCTTGTATTCTAAGGACTCACCTGGTTTAACAAACTTAAGCTGACCGCGCTTACGCATTTCAGCTCTTCCCTCAGGCAGAGTGTTACCGCATTCAAGTCCCATTACATAATCACGAACGCCCATCATCTTCCACTGAACAAAATGATCAAGACTCTTTGCGTCGTATGAAATCTCAAGTTTCATTCCGCTCTTAGGCTGCTCGATTGAGGCATAGCCCTTCTCATCCTTGAAATAATGATAGTAGCAGCGCTCCTCATAATGAGGGGTTGGTTTTTCAACCTTCATCCAGTTCTGGATATCTTCCTGAGCATGTGCGTTACGTGCGATAACCTGATTTGATGGAATTGTAATGATGCTGTCCTCATCTAAAAGAGGATAGCCCATATTCATGTGGTAAAGGATTCCCACCTGCTCATCCTTATCGCCGGTGTTTAGAATTCTGTCGGTAATCACAATTACATTCTCCTTGGTGGAGACACTGATCTTGCGCTTTAGAACAAGCTTGCGACCAAAGATGGTTTCATCCTTTACTGTTGCATAAATACAGAGCTCATCACCTTCCTCTCTGTAATAAATGTTTTCAGCCGGGGTATTACCGATTGAACCATGTAATGGAAGTTCCTCACCCTCATCCTCATTTGGGATACCGACATTCTGGAAGCCGCAGGTTGTTAAGAAACCGGCTGTAAATGAATTCAGCCAGTTGGCACCAATGCTGTCATAGTAGGCTGGTGCAACATAACCGCAGGCGGTCATATAGCTCAGGTTCTGACCTTTAAAGCGCAGTCTGGAAATATCGGCACATCTGTCTGCAGATATAGTTAGATCAATACCCTTTCCATTGTGAACCTCAAACAGGCGCATTCCATCGCCCTTTCCTCCTACAAGACGGTGTTCCTCAACACCATACAGCTGAGATTCATGTCCAATATATGGGTTCATTTAATTTACTCCTTGATAAAGTTTGTTTTTTTAAATTTAAAATTCTGTTATTTCAGGTTTAGAGTAGGTCAGCCATGACTCAATCGGTCTGACGTGCTCAGGTATTTCCGATGCAAGATAAGGAAGTGCCGCACCTATTGCGCATGCATGGTGTTCAACATTCGCCTTGATTACAAATCCAGGTTTGCAGGTAAAGGTACTTCTGTTGATAATCTCATTCTCGATAAAAGCAATATCCTCAGGGGTAAGCCACATGGCCAGTTCTCCTCCCAGGATAATTCTTCTTTCAAGAATCAGCCATGCCTGATACAGTCCAAAGGCTATGGTTGAAAGATACTTTGACCAGCGAAGCTTGTGATCCTTCTGTTTTTCCTCTCTTAGCTTAAAGAAGAACTCTGAAACACTCTCCCCTTCAAAAAGAGTCTCAAAGTTACAGTAGGTATCAATACATCCGCGTCTGCCACAGTAACAGAGCTTTCCCTTGTTTGAATAGGTAACATGATCCCAGGAACCTGCATAACCGGAACGACCATGCTCTATACAGCGACTCTTGATCAGAGCACCGCCAAGATGCTCAGAAAGAGCAATATATATACCGTTTGAAACCTTTCTGTTGTGCCACAGTTCTGCCAGTGCAGCTGTCTTTACATCATGACACAGACGAACTGGAATTGAGATATCCTTTCTGAGGATTTCATAATCAAGCTCAGAGGTATCAAGAATCTTTGAGAAAATAATATCTTTTCCATCCTTGCTGACAACACCCTGGATTGATACACCGATACCAAGAATGTTATCAAGAGGATATCCGCAGGTTGAAATCGCCTCTTTTAAAAGAGAATTCAGTTTCTCTGAGTAGGCCTTTTCATTTTTGTACTCAAGCCCGATATTCCAGAGTTTTACCACCTCTCCCTTTAAATCACAAAGGCAGATTTTTAGAAAATCTCTTCTTATTTCAGCGCCTAATGCAAGTTTTGATCTTGGCTGCAGTCTGTATGAAATTGCAGGTCTTCCTCCTGATGAATCCATCAGTTCACCAGGACCAATCATCCCCATATTTTCAAGATCTTTCATATGACCATTGATGGTTGGAAGACTGAATCCTGTAAGTTCAGCAATCTGAGGTTTTGACAATGCCTCATGCTGGAAGAACAGACCTAGTATTCTTTCCTTGTTTGCTTTTTTAGGGTCTATATAAAAATCGTTCACATCAATTTCCTTAAATAGCTTTCATAAAAATAATGTACCGTATGAGCACCATCAAAAAAATCGAAGAAAGCCAAAAAACATGATTTATATCTCGTTTTTAAGGGGTTGAATTGTCAATTTTTGACTTATATCAAATAACTTATATAAAGTCATATAATAAAAGTTACTTTATTAAAACAACTTTGTTAAAGTATTTTACAGAAAAACAACAAAAATAAAACTAAAAAAGTTTAACCAAACAAACAGATAAACAAATATACATTATAAGGAGTTTTCTTCATGAATCTTGTAGATAAGTTCAAATTAACAGGCAAAACTGCTTTTGTAACCGGTGGTGCCCGCGGAATCGGCAAGGCTGTTTCAGAAGGCTTTGCACAGGCTGGCGCCAACATCGTAATTGCTGATCTTGATGATGCTGAGGCACAGAAGACTGCCAAGTACATCAGTGAGGAGTACAAGGTAAAGAGCATTGCTGTTAAGACTGACGTAACCAGTCCTGAGAGTGTTAACAATCTTATCGATGTTATCGATCAGGAATTCGGAAGATTAGACATCGCATTCTGCAATGCAGGTATCTGTATCAATGCTGAAGCAGATAAAATGACCTTTGAACAGTGGAGTAAGGTTATCAACATCAATCTTACCGGTGTATTCCTGACAGCACAGGCTGCAGGCAAGTACATGATCAAGAAAGGTATCAAGGGTTCAATCATCAATACCGCTTCAATGTCAGCTCACATCGTTAACGTACCTCAGCCACAGTGTGCATACAATGCATCAAAGGCAGGTGTTATCCAGTTAACCAAGTCTCTGGCAATTGAGTGGGCAAAACACGGAATCCGTGTAAATTCAATCAGCCCAGGCTACATCGGAACAGAACTGGTAAAGGCATCACCAACTCTGATTCCTCTAATCAAGACCTGGAATGAGATGGCCCCAATGCATCGCTTAGGCGAACCTGAGGAATTACAGTCTGTAACCTTATACCTTGCATGTGATGCAAGCTCATTTACAACAGGTTCAGATGTAATTGTCGATGGTGCATTCACCTGTTTCTAATCTCGCTCGCAAGAGTACTACAAACAAACATACACATGGAGTATACAAATGAAAAAAACATTGTTATCTGCACTTTTCTGTGCTGCTACTTTAGCTTTCACTGCACCTTCTTTTGCTGCAACCACCAGTGAAACCCAGGGTATTCAGGCAAGCCCAGAGTTCTACGCAAAGGCTAATCTGAGTGCTTTAAAGGGCAAGAAGATCGGTATCACCATTCAGTCACTGCGTAATGCATACTGGGCAGGTGTTATGGCTGCTTTAGAAGATGTTCTAAATGCAAACGGCGCAAAATTCACCATTGTTGAGTGTGACGACAAGTCAGCAAAGCAGGTAGCTCAGATCGAGAACTTCATTTCATCAGGCTGTGATTTCATTCTGGTTCACCCATCAGATGCAGCTGCTGTTGAAGATGCCTGTGCTGAGGCAAGAAAGCAGGGTATCAAGGTTATGTGCTGGGATGATCCTATGACCAATACCGACGGCAACTGGATTCTAAACAACACCAATCTGGGTATTGCAATCGGTGAGCTTGCAGGTAACTTCATCAACGAACATTATTCAGCAGACAAGAAGGCAAAAGTTGCTGTTCTAGGCTTCCCACAGACCAAGATCCTTCTAGAGCGTGAAGAGGGTATCCGTGAGGGTATGAAGAAAGTTGCCGACGGCAAATATGAAATCGTAGCAAGCCAGGCTGCTCTTCGTCCAAACGAGGCTCAGACCGCTATCGAAACCATTTTACAGCGTGAGCCAGACTGCAAGGTTGTAACCGGTATCGGTGCAGGTCCTATGATCGGTGCAGATGAGGCTCTGCAGATTGCAACCAACGGCAAGATTCCTGAGGATATGGGTGTATTCACTACTGACGTAACCAAGCAGCAGTTACAGCACCTGTCAGATCCAACCTATCCTGCTAAGGGCATCATTGGTTTCGAAGGTTCAGACGTTGATACAGCAACCGGCTGTGCAAGCATGTTCGCTCTAATTCTTGAGAACAAGCTACCTGAGCACAATGTTATCCGTGGTGTAGCTCCTATTACCAAAGAAAACGTAGAAAAGATCAGTTCTGGTATGAAATAAAAAATAATTAGAACAACAGAACTAATAAGCCTTCCTGGAATCCGGGAAGGCTTGCATAAGGAGATTGGGAATGAGCGAGAACTATGTTCTGGAACTTGAACATATAAGAAAGGAATACCCTGGTGTAGTTGCCTTAAAAGACGTTACCCTGAGATTAAGAAAAGGTGAAGTTCTAGGTCTTATAGGTGAAAACGGTGCAGGTAAATCCACACTGATCAAATGCTGTACCGGAGCAGAGATTCCAACATCAGGAAAAATCCGTGTCAACGGAAAAGAATTCGACAGAATGAGTCCTCAGCTTGCAGCTGAGAACGGAGTTGCAGTTATCTACCAGGAGTTCAATAACGTTGGTGAACTGTCAGCTGCAGAAAACCTTTTTTTAGGCAGACCAATCCGCAAGGGAATGAAAATTGACAGAGCAGCAATGGAAAGAGAGGCTCAGAAAGCCTTTGATCAGCTGCATATAAAAATCAATCCTAAAGAGCTGGTAAAGAACCTGACCGTAGGTTATCAGCAGATGATTGAGATTGCCAAGGCAATTCAGCAGAACGCACAGGTTCTGATTATGGATGAGCCAAGTGCTCCTCTTACCTCAAACGAAGTTGAGAACATGTTTAAGGTGGTTGAGCTTCTAAGAAAGAAAGGCGTATCTATCATTTATATTTCACACCGTCTTGAGGAAATCTTCAGATTATCAGACAGAATCGAGGTTATTCGTGACGGTGAGTATGTAACCACACTAATCACCCCTGAGGCCACAGTTGATGAACTTATCAAACTGATGGTAGGTCGTGAGCTTACCCAGAAATATCCTCCTCGCAAGAGCTGCGTAAACAAGGATAAAGTTGTTCTTGAGCTTAAGAATGTTACCGGAAACGGAGATAAGGACATTTCCCTGCAGCTTCACGCCGGAGAAGTTCTAGGCTTAGGAGGTCTGGTTGGTGCAGGACGAACCGAGCTTGCCGAAATAATATTCGGAGCCAAGCCAAAAGAGTCAGGAAGCATCATTTTCAACGGAAAAGAGATTAATCCTCAGTCTCCTCGCGAGGCAATTGATCTTGGAATTGCACTGGTCCCAGAAGACAGAAAGCGTCACGGCGCACTGTTGGGCATTTCCATCAAAAACAATATCAATATGCCTATTTACGAGCGTATTTCAAAACTAAGTGTAATCAATTCCAGAAAGGAAAAGGAAATCGCCGAGAAATACCGTGAAGAAATACAGATTAAATGCCCTACCTTAAATCAGCTTGTTAAAAATCTGTCCGGTGGTAATCAGCAGAAGGTTATCCTGGGCAAATGGCTGGCAGCTGACTGTGAACTGATTATTTTCGATGAGCCAACACGTGGTATCGACGTAGGTGCAAAATACGAAATCTACAAGCTTATCAATGAGCTGGTTGAATCAGGACGCAGTGTGCTGATGATTTCATCAGAAATGGAAGAGTTAATGGGTATGTCGGATCGCATCATCGTTCTTGCTGAAAACCGCATGACAGGTGAACTACAGAAGGAAGAGTTCGACTCTGACAAGATTATGCAGTACGCATCCGGTATTACTGATGGGGCAAAGGAGTCTCTATAAATGTTAAACGCAAACTTTTTAAAACAGAACGCTATTTGGCTGGTATTCCTGGCTGAGATTATTATTTTCGCAATCGCCAGTGACGGAACCTTTATTTCAGGAAGAAACATCATCAATATCTCTCGTCAGGTTTCATACTACGGTATCGCCGCAATCGGTATGACCTTCGTGATTCTGATTGCTGATATTGACCTTTCAATCGGCTCAATCATCACACTGGTTAACGTAGTCTGTGCCTGGCTGATGGTCGCTGCAGGCGTGAACATGTGGGTTGCAGTTGCAATTTCTCTGATCATGGCTACCGGTATCGGCCTTATCAACGCAGTTATGGTTGCAGCAGTCGGAATTCCAGCTCTGATTGCAACCTTTGCTTCACAGACTGTGTTTGAAGGTGTTGCCTATCTGATTTCAGGCGGCCGTCCAATTGCAGGCTTTGATTCAGACTTCGGTATCTTTGGCCGCTGGTCAGCATTTGACTTCCTGCCAATCTGCGCAATCTTAATGATTATCTGCTTTGCAGTGGGAAGCTTCATCCTGAACAAGACCTACTTCGGCCGTTACTTCTATGCAATCGGTGGTAATGAGGAAGCTGCAGAGCTGTCAGGTATCCGCGTAAACCGTGTTAAGTATCTGATCTACGCATTCTCAGGTTTCTTTGCAGGCCTTGCAGGTATCGTGCTGCTGTCACGTGCAAACTCAGCACAGAGCACCGTAGGTAAGGGACTGGAGTTCGACGTTATCACCTGTGTAGTACTGGGCGGTGTATCAGTATACGGTGGTGTAGGTTCCATGTCAGGTGTGATTGCAGGTGTGCTGATTATCGGCTCTCTGACCAACGGCATGATTCTGATGGACGTAAGTGAATACACCCAGATGGTGGTAAAAGGTCTGGTACTGGCAGTAGCCGTAGGTATCGACTGTATGTCCAAGAAGCGTCGCAAGAGATAAATAAAGAAACTATCCGATACAGCGCGCTCTGTATCGGATAACCAAAACAAAACAACAAAACAGACAGAAAAATATAAAAAGCTACAGAATAAAACAAACAGGAAAAATTATGGATAAGTCAGTTGCTACAGTTATTACAGAAGGCAGAACCGCACTGGGAATTGAACTTGGTTCTACCCGAATCAAGGGAGTACTTACAGACTACGAGGGAAATGTTCTGGCAGTTGGTTTTCATGAGTGGGAGAACTCACTTGTAAACGGAATCTGGACCTATTCTCTTGAAGATGCTCTTAACGGACTGAGCGACTGCTATGCAAATCTGAAAAAGGAAGTTTCAGAGAAATATCAGGTAACTCTTAAGAAAATCGGAGCTATCGGTATCAGTGCCATGATGCACGGCTATATCGCTCTGGATAAGGATGACAGACAGCTTGCTCCTTTCCAGACCTGGAGAAATACCAATACCACTGAAGCTGCCGATGAGCTGACCGAGCTGTTCTCATACAACATTCCATTAAGATGGTCAGTTGCTCATCTATACCAGAGACTTTTAGATAAGGAAGAGCATGTAGAAAAGGTAGCCTCAGTATTTACCCTTGCAGCCTGGATTCATTACAGACTGACCGGATGCAAGGTTATCGGAATCGGTGATGGTGCAGGTATGTTCCCTATCGATTCAGATATTAAGGATTACGATCAGAAGATGGCAGACAAGTTTGATGCTCTGCTCTCTTCAAAGGGCTCAAAGCTGAAATTAAGAGAAGTCTTCCCTAAGATTCTGGTTGCAGGAGATGATGCAGGAAAACTTACAGCAGAAGGCTCAAAACTATTAGACAGAACAGGTGATCTTGAAGCAGGAATTCCTTTATGTCCGCCTGAGGGGGATGCTGGAACCGGCATGACAGCCACTAACAGTGTTGCCCCTCGCTTCGGAAACCTTTCAGCAGGTACCAGTTCCTTTGCGATGGTGGTTTTAGAGAAGCAGCTTTCAAAGGTTTACCGTGAGATTGATATGGTGGCAACTCCATCAGGATTCCCTTGTGCAATGTCTCATGCAAACAACGGCACTACAGACCTGAATGCCTGGGTAATGATGTTCAAGGAATTCTGTGATCTGATGGGAATCAAGGCTGATGCAGGCGAGCTTTACTACAAGCTTTACAATCATGCCATGAAAGGAGACAAGGACTGCGGAGGTCTTCTGGCCTACGGATATTATTCAGGTGAAAACATCACCTTTATCAATGAAGGCCGACCTCTGTTTGCAAGAATGCCTGACAGCAGATTCAATCTTGCAAACTTCATGAGAGCTAATCTCTACACCTCACTTGGTGCAGTAAAGCTGGGAATGGATATTCTGCTAAAGGATGAGGGTGTAAAACTCGAACAGATTCTAGGTCATGGAGGACTGTTCAAGACCCCAGGTGTAATGCAGAGAATTCTTTCTGCCGCAATCAACACACCTGTTGCTGTTATGGAAACCGCATCTGAAGGTGGTGCCTGGGGTATTGCCCTTCTGGCAGCCTATCTTGCAGATGGAAAGAAGGACGGCAAACTTGAGGATTTCCTCAATAACCGTATCTTTAAGAATCTGACCGGAGAAGTCATCATGGCTACTCCTGAAGAAGTAGAAGGATTTGAAACATTTACCCGTCACTACGTCGCAGGTCTTGAAGTTGAAAAGGCTGCAATCAAGGCAATGAACTGGTAGATAAAGGATAAAAATGGAACATCAGATTAAAGAATATTTTGAAGAACTCAATCCAGAGAAAAGAAAGGCTCTGCTCGAAGAAATAGACAGGGATACACCCAGCTTCCGCAGAGAACTCTATAAAAAACGCTTTGAGTTCAGACGCAAGCCAGATCGTATTGCAGATCTATGGCTGTTCAAGTGTGTATACCTTCCAGGTCTGTATCGACGCAAGTTTTTGAAGAAGGCAACTCTTCGCGAGGTAAACCTGACTATCGATGAGTTTTTCTTAAGAGAGAAGCTTAACGATGAACAGCGAGAGGAACTCTATCTTGAGATGCGTAACGCAGTTCGCAGATATCTGTCAACCTGCAGAAGCGCCAAGTATGCCTCAAGCTTCTTCGGACTTAAGAAGGCTACAGACGAGGAAAAGTTCCAGAGAACCACAGAGGATATCTGGAAGATGTCCCGCGGAATCGCCAGAGTTTACGGTCTCGAGAAGGAGCTGTCATTATGGTGTGACGCCTGCTATGCAGAACTCATAGCCTACGAGCCATCATGTGAAAAGCTTTTCCGTGAACTTGAAGAAGATTTTAAAAAATAAAAATAAGGGGAAAAATTCCCTATATAAAAATTACATAAGGAGTAAAAAAATGAAAGAAACAATGATCCAGCAGGTAATGACAGCCCCAGGAAAAATCACCTTTAGAGACGTTCCTGTACCAAAGGTTGGTCCGGATCAGGTTCTGGTAAAGATAAAGAAGATCGGTGTATGTGGCTCAGATATCCACGTTTATCACGGTTCACACCCATACACCTCCTACCCTGTAACTCAGGGCCACGAGGTTTCAGGTCAGATTGTTGCTCTTGGTGAATATGTAAAGGATCTGAAGATCGGTCAGAAGGTAATCATTGAGCCTCAGGTATTCTGCGGCAGATGCTATCCATGTCTTCACGGCAAATACAACCTGTGTGAAAAACTGAAGGTTATGGGCTTCCAGACCACTGGTACTGCAAGTGAGTTCTTTGCTGTTGATTCAAGCAAAATCACTCCTATTCCAGAGGAGATGACCTACTCTGAGGGTGCAATGATGGAACCTCTTGCTGTAACTGTACACGCTGCCAAGAGATTCCCGGATTTAAAGGGCGCCAAGGCTGTTGTTTTAGGCTGCGGTCCTATCGGAATTCTGCTGATTCAGTCTCTTAAGGCTTTAGGTGCTAAGGAAGTATTTGCAACAGATATTTCCGACGGCAGACTTGCACTGGCTAAGGAATTAGGTGCAGATTATGTAGTCAACACCATGAAGGATGACTACGCAAAGGCTCTCGTAGAAGCATTCGGTCCTGATAAGGCAGACGTTATCTATGAATGTGCCGGCACTGACATCACCATGGATCAGGCTATTCAGAATGCAAGAAAAGGCAGCACCATCATTTTGGTTGCAGTATTTGGCAAGAAAGCAAATGTTGATCTGGCAAAACTGAACGATTCAGAGCTGGATCTGAATACCTCAATGATGTACCGTCACGAGGATTTCGTTGATGCAATCAGATTCGTAAACGAAGGCAAGATTAAGCTTAAGCCTCTTCAGAGCGCTAAGTTCGCCTTTGCCGATTACAATAAGGCTTACGAATACATCGATAATAATCGCGAAAGCACCATGAAAGTTTTAATTGATGTTGATCCATCTGAAGAATAAGGACCAGACATCATGAAACTTTCGTACGAGACACTTGATAATAAGGATTTCTGGGAGTCAAAGGGAGTAAAACTCCCTTCCTATGACGTCCGAGAGATTACCCGTAAAACCGTTGCCTCTCCTCGCTGGGTTCATTTCGGAATCGGTAATATCTTCAGAATATTTATCGGAGGTATTGCTGACAAACTGATATCCGAAAAGCTTCTGGACAGAGGTATAACCTGTGTTGAAACCTTTGATTATGACGTTGTAGACAAGATTTACAAACCTTTTGACAATCTTGTTCTGGCAGCAACTCTTCATCAGGACGGCAGAAGAGATTTCAGTATTCTGGGTTCTCTTAGTGAAGCACTAAAGGCTGATACAAAAGACAGTTCTGCAATGAAACGTCTTGAGGAAATCTTCACAAACAGGGAACTTCAGCTTGTAAGCTTTACTATCACGGAAAAGGGATATGCACTGAAGGGAGCTGACGGTAATTATCTTCCATACGTAAAAAACGATATTGAAAATGGACCAGATAAATGTGCCGGAGCGATGGCGATTGTAACTTCAATGCTTTACAGACGATTCAAAGCAGGTGCTACCCCTCTTGCCCTGGTTTCTATGGATAACGTTTCCCAGAATGGAAAGAAGCTTCGCGAAAGTGTCCTTGAAATGACTGAGAAATGGATAGAAAAGGGATTTTTGGATAAAGATTTTCTTGCCTATGTCTCTGATGAAAAGAAGGTTTCTTTCCCATGGTCAATGATTGATAAAATCACTCCTCGACCAGGAGAGTCTCTCTCAAAGGATCTCAAGGATATGGGAATCGAGGATATGGATGTTCTGGTTACTTCCAAGAAGACCTATATAGCTCCATTTGTTAATGCCGAAGCTCCTCAGTATCTGGTAATAGAGGATTCATTCCCTAACGGCAGACCTCCTTTTGAAAAGGCAGGTGTATTCATGACAGACAGAGAGACTGTCAACAAATCAGAACGCATGAAGGTTACAGTCTGTCTGAATCCGATTCATACAGCGCTCTGCACCTATGACTGTCTTTTAGGCTATACCTTCTTTGCTGACGGTATGAAAGATCCTGAACTATCAAAGCTTGCAAGGCAGCTTGGATATGTCGAAGGTCTTCCTGTAGTTGAAGATCCTAAGATTCTTTCTCCAAAAGCATTTTTGGACGAGGTTCTGAATGTGAGATTCCCTAATGCATATATGGGAGACACCTCTGCAAGAATTGCTGTAGATATTTCTCAGATGGTAGGTATCCGTTTTGGTCATACCATTAAAGAACATATCAAAACTGACGGTACAGATAAGCTGGTTGCCCTGCCTCTGGCTATCGCAGGCTGGTTAAGATACCTTCTTGCACTGGATGATAAGGGTAAAAAGTTCGAATTATCACCAGATCCTATGCTGAACGAGCTTACAGATTTACTATCTGATGTCAGACTTGGTGATTCCGATTCAGTTAAAGACCATCTGAAGCCTATTCTTTCCAACAAGAATATATTCGGATTGGATTTATACAGTACAGAGCTTGGAAATAAGGTCGAGACCATGGTTAAGGAATTGATCGAAGGTCCAGGTGCTGTACGAAATACACTAAAAAAATACCTTTCTTAATCAATGTAAATTTCAATAACCTCCTCATTTAAGGAGCTTTCAAAGCTCCTTATTTTTTTACTTATTCTTATTTTTTGTATAATCCCAGTTTTCTTCGGGAATACCCAACGAGCTTAATGCTTCTTCAACGGTAATAGGTTCACCGTTATCTATACGACATTTTTTTTCAGTTGTGTGAGGTTGTTTTTTTCTCTCTACCTTAAAAATATTAAATTTCATCAGATTAATACAGATTACAGGTTTTAGGACGGACAAAGTAAAAACCTGCTGTAACAGCAGGATGCAGAGCAAATTAAGGAGATCAAATCTCTCTTTCTGACTTTTCTAATCTATATGTCGGCTTACTGTGAAAAAAGTGTTGCACCTGCTCTCATTTTTTTATCCTCTAAATCCTTGTAATTAGTTCAAACTGATACAATTTCTTCATCACACAAAAATCCTTGTAAAACAGAGTACTAGCTGATGTTCTGTTTTTTCTCAACCTTAAAACATACATTAAGGATGTAATGAATGAAAATTGTACTGGCTCCAGATTCATTTAAGGGAAGTCTTAGCTCTGTCCAGGCTGCTTCTGCCATGGAAAAAGGTATCAGAAAAGCGGTGTATGACGCACAAATCGAGAAAGTGTGTATCGCTGACGGCGGTGAGGGGACTGTCGAAGCTATAGTATCAATGACAAAAGGACAGTATGTTCATACAAAAGTCGAAGGACCTTTGGGAGAACAGGTTGATGCTGTATGGGGACTGTGTACGACGGAAAAAGGTAAAACTGCCGTAATCGAAATGGCTGCCGCCTCAGGCATTCTTATCACACCACAGGATAAAAGAAACGTAAAAAAGGCATCCACATTCGGAACAGGACAGCTTATTAAGGCAGCCTTAGACAGTGGAGCCTCCTGTATTATCATCGGTATTGGAGGATCTGCCACCAATGACGGTGGTGCCGGTATGGCTCAGGCCTTAGGAGCACGTTTCTATGACAGAGAGGGAAAGATTCTGCCAAAAGGAGGAGAGGCTCTATCTAAACTCCACAGC
>JAGDBH010000346.1 GCA_017959135.1 Succinivibrio sp.
AGTTCAATCTTGGAAAGACTGTATTTTCCTTCGTTGACATTTGCTCCTTTTATGGCCGTGTTCTTGCTCTTGTCTGTTGCATTCCATACATGAACTCTTGCGCCGTGACTGTGTGCGGCAAAGCCCTTTACAGTAGCCAGAGCGTTATCTCTTTTTACCCTGTTTGTTTCTGTTGTTGCTGTTGTATCCTTCTGTGCAAGGAAGCTGTGCAGATAATAGTTGTTATTTCCGGAGAGGATAAGTACTTTCTGTCCGATACGGGGAATATTGAATATTTCGCTATTGGCAACGGTTGAGGTTAGTTTTACCTGAACAGGAGTAGTACTCCCTGAAGGAAGAGCATAGAACATACTTGGGTGCTCTGTATTGTCACCGGCGCAGATACATATTGAGCCCGCTATTGGTTCCTTTATTGAAGGATCATCCGCAGGGGCAGACCAGTTTCCTGAATATCTGCCGTCACCATCTGTTACAACAGCTTCCAATATTTCAACATTAACTGGTACAGTGAGCTGGGATGCTGTATTGTTTACCTTTGGTGCGTCTTCTATTTCAATAAAGTCCGCAAATGAACCTGGTTCTTTATTCTGATCTAGCTCATAGGCACTGATGGTTTCTTCAATACTAGGTTCTGTATTCTTACTGCTGTTGAATTTACCACTATCTATTCCAGCTAAAATGTGCATATTAACGTTATCGACAATAAGTCTTACTTCACTGTCAATGTAGTTTTTTGTCTTCATAACGGTTCCAGGTATGAAGATCAGATGAGAGGCTGTAAGTTTGTAGAGCATCTTTTCTCGGGCAGTCTTGTTTCCGAGATTTTTTAATGCCTCAGATCTTGCATTTGACTGTGTTGTAACAGCATTTTCTTCTGATGTTGTTGAATGGATCAGAAAATCATTGTAATTGTCGAAGTTATCAAGTTCTTCTGTGTTTATATCAATGCTGAATGAGGTCAGTTTTGGAGAACCACTGTCAGACTGATCGCAGACAATTTCTAAATCATAGTTAAGCTTGTCCTCATTATTATCACTGAAGTAACTGCTCTGAACTCCGCTGCTCTTACTTACACCATAGCCTTTGCTCAGAAAGACCTTTATAACATTTTTATCCTTGTCAGCAGTATGTACTGTATTGAAATTCAGACCATAGTCAGTCAATATTTTTCTTACTGCCATAAGAGGAGTGTAATCACCGAACTGAATGCATACGTTGTCTGGCAGTGCCTTGAAGTTCTTTTTATCGCTTGAATCAAGGCTCTCAAATTTTATTGAGAGGTATTCATTAGACTTGTAGTCTTCTCCATAGATTACTTTTTCAGGTGCGCTTAATATTTTTTCAAGTTTGTCCTGAAGCTTGCCATAGGTATTATCTCGATATTTGTAATTTGTTTTATTTAAAATTTCAAAAGGGGAACCAAAATCAATCTCGAAAATGTTGGCAGGCTTATTGTCTGTCTTGGTGGTTACATCCATGGTTTTTCCAAGATACTTGACAGATTTTATTACTCCGTTGACAACTCTCTTGAAGTTATAGTCCTGATTGGCGGTCTTGTCTTTGTCAGGAGCATGGAGATTATCTGTTATCTCAATATTTACATTTATCATTCTGCCAACGATTTTTTGTAGCTCGGATGCCTTTAATGAGCTAGTTGTATAGAAGAACAGTTTTCCATGATAGAGATCTGAGATTCCTTCTTTAAAGGAAAATTCGTAGACAGAGTATGATGGAAATACATCCTTATTTCCTTCAAATTTTGGGCTGATGCTGAAAGAAAT
>JAGDBH010000347.1 GCA_017959135.1 Succinivibrio sp.
AATTAATTGATTAAACTCCCATATAAATCAATATCTACAAAAGATGATTTTCGTTTTTAGGCAAGTTTTTAATAAGAATAGGCATGTTTTTTTTTATATTCGGTTGTGTATATTTTGTGATGAAGATTCCAAATTTAGGCAAGACAGCCTTTTTAGGAAATCTGTACTATCAACTATCAAATAAAAAAATACAGACATTCGGGGTTATACGGTTAAATCGTTAGTTCTCCCACAGCGTTGCAGCTGATTTCAAAGAACTATCGAACAGGAAACTCCGTCTTCTTTAAGAAGAGGTATGTCTGAGTCTTATTTCACACATAAAAGTTTCCTTTTAACATTGGCTGATAACTTTAAATCAGGGTTGAAAGAATGAAACCAATTTTTACTGCTCTTGCTATTATTACCTGCATTATATTTTTCTTTGGATATCTATTTTTCAATGACAAGATTCTATGGGAAGCAGTTGCCACTCTAATTGCACTTACTTTCTATGCAGTATCACCATGCACTCTATTACTTGATCGCGACGGTGTACCAACAATGGACAATGTAAACTAAGAGTTCAATTCAAAAATCAGCTTTATTCCTTAAATAAAGCTGATTTTAATTTGCTGGTTCCACAAAAGAATCGACAAAAATTCCTCTCAGAAAACAAATCCTACTTCATCTTCTGAATAAAAATTCTTGCCTGTTTTGATGAGACAATATCATCACTGAGCTTCTGTTCGGCCCTGGCCTCCAGACGTTCACGCTCAATGCGATGTTTTTCGATAAGAGATTCGATGATTTTACGCTGTTTCTGCTTGTCAAGATAATTGGAACGAGCACGGTTTTCCTGCTCCTGAAGCTTTACAAGACCTGCTTCCTGTCGCTCCTTAATACGCTCAAGTTTGCTGATAAACTGCTGATATCCAAGGTAGGTGCCCATTCCCATCTGAAACTGGGATTTAGACTTCATCTCTTCGGTATAGATATTCTCAAATTCCTTTAGCTGAGCAATCTGACGTTCAAAGGATGCAACATTGTTCTGAGCTTCAATCAGAAGCTCTAATGCCTCATCCTCCTCGCGTTTTCTTAAATCTAAAACCAGATTAAGAGCTTTATCACTCATAGGCTAACTACTGCTCTCTGACAAACTGATTTCCGTTGCCCTGAGCCATATTGTTGGCTACAGGAACATTGCCTTTCTTGACTGTCAGCGCATCAACTCTCTTCTGAGCGTCATTGATAAGAATCATTGAAAGCTGCTCTAAGCCATCTAAAGACTGTTTGAAAGGAACAATCTCCTTCATATCCTGAAGTGTAAACTCATCAATGTAAGGCTTAATCATAATTGCCTGGTCGATATTAGGATCAGAACCTTTCTGATAAGCACCAATCTGAATAAGCTCCTTACTTTGAGAATACTGTGATACACACTGTCTTATGGTTCTTGCCATAATCATATGTTCAGCAGTAACCACCGCAGGCATAACACGGCTTACAGACTTTTCAATATCTATGGCCGGGAAATGTCCCGAGTCTGCAAGCTGACGGGATAAAACGATATGACCGTCTAAAATAGCTCTGGCAGAATCGGCAATAGGATCCTGAAGATCGTCACCTTCAACCAGAACAGTAAAGAAAGCTGTAATAGAGCCCTGACCTTCTCCGCCGTTACCTGCGCGCTCAACCAGAGCAGGCATTTTTGCAAACACCGATGGAGGATAACCTTTGGTTGCAGGAGGTTCTCCCACAGCAAGAGCTATCTCACGCTGGGCCATGGCATAACGGGTAAGAGAGTCAATCATCAAAAGGACGTTGTAGCCCTGATCACGGAAGTACTCGGCAATTGAAAGAGTTGTCTCACAGCCCTTAAGACGCATTAAAGGAGAAGAATCCGCAGGAGCTGCAACCACAACCGCACGGGCCCGGCCTTCCTCACCTATAATATCATCAATAAATTCCTTAACCTCACGGCTACGCTCACCAATCAGACCAACAACTACTACATCCGCATTGGTTCCCCTGGTCATCATGCCTAAAAGCACAGATTTACCGACACCGGAACCTGCAAAAAGACCAATACGCTGTCCCTGGCCTATGGTCAGCATTGAGTTGATTGCCTTAATACCAACATCCAGAGGCTTTTTAATCGGTCTTCTGGCCATTGGATTTAATTTGACTGGATTCCACTTGGTTGCAGTCTCTGAGGTTAATGGCCCCTTATCATCAATAGGATTGCCAAGACCATCAACGACTCTACCAAGAAGGTGCAGACCATATGGATATGATTCAGTACTGGAGATAGGTGTAACCAGATCGCCATTCTGTACATCAATGATCTCTGTTGTTGGCATCAGATATGTGGTTTCACCAGAGAAACCTACAACCTCAGCCAGCATTGGACCGCTTTCAGTATCAATACGACATCTCTGGCCTATAGGCACCTTAATACC
>JAGDBH010000348.1 GCA_017959135.1 Succinivibrio sp.
CCCTCTTCCGAGGGCCCACACAGATTGTCCGTACTTGTTTTTAAAGAACTTTTAAAACGCTTGGTTTTATTTGTCGTTGTCGTTCGTGACAACGGAAATGCATTATAGACTTTTTTTGAAATGTGTCAAATGTTTTTTAAATTCAATTTCTAAAAAATATTCACAAAAAACTGCTTTTTGGAAATTAACTTAAACATTTTCTTAAAAATATTCTTTGTATTTCAATAAGTTAAAATTTATAATAAAATTATTAAAAAAAATTGGAATTTTTTTAATTTTTTAAATATTTGACCGTTACTATTGAAACGCGCTGCCTTTTAAAAAATTTATCTTATACTTCAAAAAGAAATCGCGGATTTAGGAATATGAGTATGAAAGCCGGACTTTTTCTAAAAAGTTTTATATTTTTTTCTGCTGTATTTTCTTTACCATCTGTGGCATCAGGTGATACAAACTGTTTCTATATTTCCTTAAAGCCTGAGATCATCGCAAAAACAGACGCTTTAATTAAAGACTATGGTAAAAAGAAAAATATCAGCTTTATGACTCACGATGCCAAAAGCAATTCTCTGAATCAGGTCTTTCAGATTGATAATGATTTCAGATTTGCTGACTCAACCATCGTAATAACCAATGACACCACATCTGCCCAGAATGCGATTAACTTAAGTAAAAAGCAGAAAACTCCTCTTGTTTTTTCTCTCATTAAGCCTCTGGTTTCTATCCTCTCCTATCCTAAGGCATGGTTTGTCGGTCCAAATGAATCTCAGGCTGGATTCATGCAGGCTGATATGCTTCATGAATACATTCAGAAAAAAGGCTCTATCGATAAAAACCATAACAAGATCCTTGATATCGTCGTGCTCCGAGGAGAGAAAAGCAATCCTGATGCTATCACCAGAACAACCTCACTTATGTCAGGTCTGATTACACATGGCTATATTCTTCCAACACTCTCAGATACATACGGCAACTGGGATTATGAGGAAGCATATAAAATCATGCTCATTCAGATAAAAAAACAGGGACTGGATAATATTGAGGCTATCGTGGCCAACAACGATGATATGGCCCTTGGCTCTTTAAAGGCTCTTCAGGAAAACGGCTACAACAATGGGGACAAGAATAAATTCATCCCTATTATCGGTATCGGAGGAAATAACGATGCCATCAAAGCAATTGATGAAGAAAAAATCTCTGGTACTGTAATTCCAGATCTGGATACACTTGCAAAAATTACAATTGAACTGATAACTGATAAGAACTTAACTGAGCAGAAAATCAGAGACACCTACAAGCTGAAAGTAGAAAACAGAAATGTGCTTGTAGAGTATTCAGAAAAGAAAAACTTTTAGGTGTCCCCAGTTTCCTGAGGACACAAAAATTACTACTTCTTAGCTTTTGAAGCAGTCTGGGTTGTGGTCTTCTTGCGAGGACGCTTAGCAAGAACAAGACCAGAACCTTCCTTCTTTGCCTTAGCAATAAGCTTACGTTCTTCCTTATCCTGCTTAGCCTCAGCTCTTGCCCACATGCGCTCATTTGCAGCCTTTCTGCGCTCGGCTCTCATCTGAGACTGAGTCTGGCGTTTCTGTGCAGGCTTCTCATTTGCGTATGGGTTTTCACCTTCCTTGAAATCAATAATCACAGGAGAGCCCATAATGTTCAGAGACTTTCTGTAACAGTTGATTATGTAACGCTTATAGGCATCAGGAACCTTTGATACCTTGTTTCCGTGAATAATGATTCTTGGAGGATTGTAACCACCTGCATGAGCAAACTTAAGCTTGATACGTCTGCCGCCTGAAATAGGAGGTTCATGCTCTTCAATTGCAGCTCTTAAGATTCTGTTGAGCAGTGAAGCACTATGACGTGTGGTTGCACCTTCATAAGCCTCATCAATAGAATCAAAAAGATTACCAACACCAGTTCCATGCAGAGCAGAAATGAAATGAACACGGGCAAAGTCAACGAAACCAAGTCTTGCATTTAGTTCAAGCTTAATTTCATCCTTAACTGCCATATCCAGACCATCCCACTTGTTAACAGCGATTACAAGTGATCTTCCAGACTCAAGAATAAAGCCTAACAGTGACAGATCCTGATCTGTAATATGAGCTCTTGCATCGATTACAATCAAGGCAACATTACAGTCTTCAATAGCCTTCAGAGTCTTAACAATTGAGAACTTCTCAATAGCTTCAGAAACCTTTCTGCGTTTTCTTACACCGGCTGTATCAATAACGATATATTTCTTATCGCCTCTCTGCAGAGGAATATAGATTGAGTCTCGTGTAGTACCTGGATGATCAGCTACGATAACACGGTCTTCTCCTAAAATACGGTTAGTAAGAGTTGATTTACCAACGTTTGGCTTACCCACAATTGCAAACTTGATTGGAAGGTCTGCAAAAGGAGTGTCTCTGCTGTCCTCGGTTGGAGAATCAACATCCTCACCCTTCATGCGGGCTCTGAATTTTTCCTTGTGCTCATGCCAGTCAAAACCGCCACCAACCATGTCTACAGGAACATTCTCAAGGAAATCATAGCTCTCTTCCCACATCTGAGCTTCTTCCTCAAGACGCTGATTCTCGCGCTCTTCAAGCTCTTCAGGGGTTAAATCACAGTCCAGAGGACCTTCCTCTCTAAGCAGTGGAGCAATAACGTCTTCAAGAACATTAGCAACACCACGACCGTGAGCAACAGCTGTAGGGTATACCTCACCTAAGCCTAAAGCATAGAATTCTGCACCTGCTGTTTCAGGATCTAAGCCATCAACCTTGTTAGCAATGATGGCACACTTCTTTCCTGAACGGCGGATATAGTCTGCAACAGAGTAGTCTCCTGGAAGAATACCTGCTCTTGCATCCAACATAAATAAAACCAGATCGCACTCATCGATAGCTAAAAGTGCCTGGTTGGTCATTCTTGAAGTTACTTCTTCTGGCTGGTTCTTAGCATCCTCTGCAATACCACCGGTGTCAATAACAACAAATTCGCGACCTTCATATAATGCTCTGCCGTATTTTCTGTCACGAGTCAGACCTGGAAAATCAGCAACCAGAGCATCACGGGTCTTAGTAAGTCTATTAAAGAAAGTAGATTTACCCACATTTGGGCATCCTACTAAAGCAATTACCTTCATAACATTCCTTTGTAAGGCTGGCTTACTACAAGTACTTAAGGGGCATCAATGCCCCTCATATCACATCAAGAATGAATCATGCTGTTTCACAACAGTATTATTTAGAGTCATCCTCAACAAACTCAACATCCGAATCAGACTTAACACCTTCACTTGGCATTAGACCGAAACCAGATAACTCCTCACGCTTCTTACGCTCATACTCTTTAACCTGTTTCTCATACTCAGCCTTACGACGCTGGTACTCTCTATATTCAGCCTCAATTCGACGCTGTTGAGATTCAATCTGAGCAACAATCTTACGAGCTTCAGCTCTACGCTTTTCTAGAGCTTCTTCTGTTATACCTGAACCGGAAATCTGTGGTCTCATGGACTGAGCTGCCATTAGGGCAGCCGCATTACCAGAAACAGCTTCCGCATCGGTATAGTTCTTTTTGGCAACAACAATATGCTGCGGATCAAAACAGAAAACGTCCACATCACCAGATGATGAATACACAACCAGAGAGTTACCTACAACCAGTGGTGCAACATAAATCGGATCTGATGATACAGAAATCTTAGTTAAAATCTTTCCGTTATTTAAATTTAAAAAGTAAACGTAACCTTCAAGATCACCTACAACCACAAAGTTACCGTAGATTGCAGGAGCAGTTACATTTCTATAGCTCAACTGGGTATTGGACCAGACTTCAACATTGTCTGAACGTCTTACACAGTAGATATGACCGTTATCACCGGTAATCACAAAGAAATTGTCATCATAGGCAAGATCTTTTGATGAGTGATAAGCCAGTCTTCCGGTAATAGCATTCTTGGCAAATGAGTACTCAACAAAACCAGCATTATATGCGGTAGTATACATCTCATTTCCCAGAAGCAATGGTGTAGAAGAAACATCAGACATTCTGTCTAAATCAGAACTTCCGTTGTTCTGTCCTACAACCACCTGGTTTAAAACAAATCCATCAAGCTGGCTAATCATCAGAACACGACCGGTTGGTGTTCCAACAATCACCATCTCATTGCCAACTGCAAGAGGCTTTGACTGTGAGCGTAAATGCAGATTATCGGTGTTGTCACCTGATACCCACATTCTTTCCTTTTTCAGCAGATCAAAGGCATTTAATGAGCCCTTGGCATCAAGAACGAAGATCTTGGTGCCGTCTGCTGAGAAAGCAGGTCTGGTCAGGACTTCAAGTCCCAGATAGTACTTGAAGTAAATGCTTCCGTTCTGACGGTTCAGCACATAGATATATCCATTTTCTGATCCAACAGCAACGTACTGTTCTGAAGCAGACATACCGCCATTCAGACGAGAAGAGCGTTTATTATCGTTCTCTTTCTCATCACTTAAATCAACAGTCCAGATTTTCTTGCCGGTTGAAGCGTCGATTGCATAAACTTTTCCTTCACGACCTGCAACATACATCGAATTTCCATAAACGCATGGAACAAGCTGTGAAAAGAATCTATCTGTACCCTGAGTTCCTACTGACCAGACATGGTCTACCTTGAAAGCATTATCAATTTCAGGAGACTCAACAGGAGCAAATAAATCCTTGTTTGAACTACAGCCAGCAATAGCAAATGCAACAGCTGAAAGAGCAAACAGTTTTAAAAGTTTTGTTTTTATCATAATTACTCGACGCCTTAAATTTGTTCAGATCGCTATATTATTTTTTAATCTCTGCTGCTGATTTTGAAATTTCCTCAGCTAATACCTGAGCTCTCTTGTAAGCTGGGGTATCACCTTCGTGAATCAGATTATCAGCCTTCATCTGTAATAGAGGATTGATAGCAATCTTTTTCTGCTCACATACTTCAAGTGCCTTTAAGTATGCATCATGAGCCTTATCCATATCACCCTTAGAGTAGTAAACATCACCTAAAGTTTCATATTTTTCTACTGCATAGGCTTTGGTCTCAACGCTTTCAAGCAGAGAAACAGCTTCATCAAACTTCTTCATCTGAGCAAGAACATGAGCCTGAACAAACTTGGCATTTGGTGCTACAAGCTCGCCACCATTCTTTACAGCAAATACTGCATTATCTAATGCCTTGTCATATTCGCCTGCTGCAGAATTCATGGCAGCAAGATCTAATGATAGTAAAGAACCATATAGATCTTCGTGTTCTTTGATAAATGATTCAGCTAAAGCTACAGCATTTTCCTGCTTTAAAGAGAGCTTGGTCTGAATTGTGCTCAGCTCATATGCCTTCTTTGCAGCTGCATCATGCTGATAGTTCTGGTACTGTCTGTAGCCAATCATACCACCTAAAGCAATAACAATACCTAAAGCAAGAGATTTCCAGTTTTCAGACCACCATTTTCTGACAACTTGTTCTCTCTCATGATCATCTGTTAAAACGTCCATTTTTATTCCTTATTATTTATTTAGCAACTTTCTGATTGCATCTGCAGCCTCAGAAACAGGATATTCTACCTGAGGAGCATCCTGATTCAACATATCTTTAATGGTTACAGTATTATTTGCATTCTCATTCTCACCGATAATCACAGCAACCTTGGCGCCACACTTATCGGCTTTCTTGAACTGTTTCTTGAAATTACCGCCGCCGCAGTGATTTCTAATTCTGTATGAAGGAAGATTTTCTCTTAATATTGAAGAAACTTCCAGCATCTTAAGCTCAGAATTCTCACCAGATCCCACAACGTAAACATCAAGGCTTGGATCTGCCTTAATCTTGCCTAGGGTTGTCAGTAAAAGAATCAGTCTTTCAAGACCGATACCGAAACCAACAGCTCTGGTAGGAGCTCCGCCAAGCTGCTCAACTAATTAGTCATAACGGCCACCGCCGCATACGGTACCCTGAGCACCTAAAGCAGTGGTTACCCACTCGAATACGGTCAGATTATAGTAATCAAGACCTCTTACAAGTCTGTCGTTCAGAACATACTTGATTCCCATGCCATCAAGCATCTTACGTAGTGAATCAAAGTGGGCCTTTGTCTCTTCGCCAAAGAAATCAGATAGCTTAGGAGCATCCTTCAGGATCTCAATAACCTTAGGATCCTTGGTATCTAAAACTCTTAATGGATTGGTGTGAGTACGTCTCTTGCAGTCCTCATCAAGGTCATCATAGTGAGCCTCAAGGAACTTAACCAGCTCCTCTCTGTAGGCTGCGCGCTCTTCTGCTGAACCTAATGAATTCAGCTGAAGCTCAAGATCGTTCTCAATACCGAACTTCTTCCACAGTGAATAGGTTAATGAAATGATTTCTGCATCAATATCAGGACCGTTAAGACCGAAAACCTCAACACCCATCTGGTGGAACTGACGATATCTGCCCTTCTGAGGTCTCTCGTGTCTGAACATTGGTCCCATGTACCAAAGACGCTGTTCCTGATTATAAATCAGACTGTGCTCAAGACAGGATCTTACACAGCCGGCAGTACCCTCTGGTCTTAAAGATAGATTGTCACCTGATCTGTCCTCAAAAGAATACATCTCTTTTTCAACAACATCGGTAACTTCGCCAATTGCACGACAGAATAGATTTGTCTTCTCAACAATCGGCATACGAACTTCATCATAACCATATGAATTCATGGTTGAGCGAAGAACCTTTTCCACCTGCTGCCATACGGAGGTATCCTCAGGTAGAAGATCATTCATGCCTCTAATAGCTTGAATCATTGCAGCCATTTTTTATTATTTTCCTTTATTTATTTTTTAATCTTTCGCGTACACGCTTTTCAATAATATCAATTGCTTCTTCGTTAGGGATTTTACCCATCAGGACACCATCTTCATAAATAAGAGATCTGCCCTTTGCTCCACCGCAGACAGCAATATCAGAATGAAGAGCCTCACCAGGACCATTTACTACACAGCCCATAACAGCCAGTTTCAATGTTCCCTTAACGTCAGAAAGTCTCTTCTCAAGAGTTGCAACAGTGTTTACCACA
>JAGDBH010000349.1 GCA_017959135.1 Succinivibrio sp.
GTATTTTGAGGAACAGCTGCAGATTCAGATTGATGATTATGATGATGAGGAAAACATTCTTTATCTTGAGGCCCTAAGAACAATCTTTGAGTCCTCATTTAATGTATATCATCCTTCACAGATTTATGCCGAGGCATCCTCTGTAATCAAGGGGGTTCCTGGCAATGTTGCCTATAGAATTGCCAATGCCTACATGAGAGGCAAGGATCTGCCTTTAGATAAGTCAAAGGCCAGACAGTGGTTCTCATATGGTATGGTTGTTGGTGATCCATTCTGTACCATGGCATTTATTGTCTACTTCCTGGATTTAGGCATTGAATCTGAGATGGAGTCAGAAAGTGAACTTACTGATCTGTACACTCTTCTTATCAACAGCTTTGCTCTTGTACGTTACCTTAAGACTACCAAGGATCAGCATTTCTTAAGTTTTGAACCTTTCTGCAAGATGGGTAATGATCTTGAAGAGATATGTCTGTTCAACATTCTGGCACTTTTAAATTCTCTTAAATTTGACTGTGATTATGAGTCTGTTCCATTCTCTATGCCAATGGAAATCTTTGATGATTTCCTCGATATCATAATTGAGAATCTTCAGAACTCACCAAAGAGTCACAGACTGAAGGCTGCTGTAGCTCTATTCCTGGAGATTACAGGTACCCTTGAGGATGATCCTGATTTACTTAACGAGATTGCTTTATCTCTGGATTTAAAACTCAGCAAGGAAACAGAGATATCAGACTTCCTGTTTGACTTTATAAAGGATGGTCTTAAGGAGAAGGATACATATTCACTTAGTGCCTATGTATGTCTGTTCTGTCTGTACAAAGGTACTTTTGATAAGATTCCTAAGAAGTATCTGCATCTTCTTTCAAAGCAGGGCTATGCTAAAGCCAGTTTCCTTTTAGGCAATATGGTATTAGAAGAGCATGAGCCGGATGAATATGCATTAAGCTACTGGGAGCTTGCCGGAGAGCAGGGTAGTTCCTTTGCTCTTTTGAATATCGCCTTAGGTGCTGTAATCAATAATGATATGGATAAGGCTGAAGAGTATGCAAGAAGAGCCATAAACTACGGAAATATCCTAGGTTATTATGTCCTCTACAAGGTATATGAATCCAGTGATTCTAAGCTTGCACATACCTATCTTCGCTATGCTGCAGAGTATATCTTCCCAGATGCAATTGAAGAGTATAAGCATCTTAAAGCTACAGGAACCTACTGTCCGCTTCCATTTATGCAGTTAATTGAGGAAATGGAGGAGCTTGCCTCTGACAATCCTCAGGCATGTCTGATCCTGTGTGATATGTACCATTCAGGAATTTTCCTGCCAGCAAATGTAGAGAAGGCTTTTGAATATCAGCAGAAGGCTATTCTAAATGGATATACCTCATTCTTTGGCTATTATCAGTCAATGTATAAGAATGCCTTCCCTCTGGATACACCTCAGTCATCCTATTTTCCAACCTTCAGAAAGAGTCTGGATATCAGCTTTAATTTCATGATGGATGACAAGGATGATTCCTCACATGATAATTCTCCTGCAATATACAAGATGAAGGATATTATCAGCAAGCTTGTCAGTGGTAAGACTCAGCTTGAGAAGGACATTACCTATAATCTGTATCATTCAGAATTCTGGGCAAATACTCCATCACTCAAGAAGAAACAGCTTAAGGGAATGGATGTAAAGCCTGATTATCAGGTACTTTCGAATTTAAGAAAGAATCTTGTAAAAGGTTCATACTCTGTATGCTTCAATAACATTTCTGAAAAGCAGCTTGAGAATTCAAAAAAGGTCTACTCATTATGTGAACGTCTCAATGAGATTCAGATAAAGAGCAGCTCTGATTTTGATCTGGTAAATGCGTTCATGTTCATTCGCTCCTACACTATGCCTCCTTCATACAGCATCTTCAAGGAGAAGATTATGAAGGGTAAGTTCTCAGGCTCTATTGTAAGCAGCCTGTTTACTGCTCTTGATTTCAGTCTGCTCTCATGTGAAGACTGCAATGTTGCAGTGAAAGCAAGCAGTTCTGACAGAGAACCTCTTGATGCAGATGTTTTTGTTTCAAATATAGTTCAGTAGGAGTTTGAGCTGTGCAGTATCTTTTGAAGGTTTCTATTGAAAACACTCCTTTATGGCGTCTTGTTGCCATAGACGGAAAGGCTGATATTTCTCATGTTGCAAAACTGATCGGTCTTGCTTTTGACTACAAGAAATCTCAATATTGTTTTAATATAGACAGCAGAAAAATCTCAGCAGGAGATGATGGTCAGACTTCATCTTTAGAAGAGCTTAAAACCTTTGATTCACTTTCTTTAAATGCAGGTGATGTCTTTGGTTTTGTTAACGAAACACAAGGCTCGTTAAATCATAAGGTTGAAGTTATGAAGGCAGAAGATAAGCTTTACTGCCTGATCCCATCCTGTCTTGTCGGAGCAGGAATTCTTCCTCCTGAGGATAACCTGACTGCTGATGCTATCAGTGCTTATTATGACAAGGATGACTGTCCAAGTCTTAATTTGAAGGAAGTTACAAACAGATTGAGAGAGTACGGATCAGTTCGCAAGGATCTTGAGGCTGCTATGAGTCAGGTTAGCGCTATTCCGTTCGATATAAAAGGTTAAAGGATAATTATAAAAATGCCACTACACATGATAGATGGAGTCAGAATACCTGACTCTTTTTTATTACCTAATACTCTTTCCCTAGAAGAAAAGAAAAAAGATGATGACTTGTTTGATGAGGCTCTTGAACTTATCAAGAAGAAAAATGCTCTTTTAATTGCTCATTACTACACCTCAGAAACAATGCAGCGTCTTTGTGAGGCTGCAGGTGGTTTTATCGGTGATTCTCTTGAAATGGCAAGAGTGGGAAGAGATAGTGATAAAGACCTGCTGCTGGTAGCTGGTGTAAGATTCATGGGTGAGACAGCAAAGATTCTTTCACCTGACAAGACTGTTATCATGCCTGATTTAAAGGCTGAATGTTCATTAGATCTATGCTGTGATGTTGATGATCTTAAGAAAATCAAAGCACAGCATCCAGATGCAACCGTAGTTGCATATGCAAATACCTCTGCTCAGGTTAAGGCTCAGTCAGACTGGATTGTAACCTCATCTTTGGCTGTTGAGCTGGGAAAATACCTGACAAAGCAGGGAAAGCCTATTCTGTGGGTTCCTGACCGCCATCTTGGATCATACATCGCAGCTCAATCTGATTGTGAAATCTACTGCTGGCCTGGAAGATGTATCGTTCATGATTCATTTGAAGAGAATGCTCTGGATTTTGTTAAAAAAGAAAATCCTGATGCAAAGGTTCTGGTTCACCCTGAAGCTCCTGCTGCTGTAGTTGCAAAGGCTGATTACGTAGGTTCAACCTCACAGATTCTTAACTATGCCAAGAATTCAGATTGTAAAGAATTTATTATCGGAACAGAGAAGCATATCTTCTACAAGCTGATGCAGGCCTGCCCTGACAAGAAATTTATCGAGGCTCCTGTTGTAAGTACCTCCGGTCACTGCATAAGCTGTGCAAACTGTCCTTGGATGGGTATGAACACTCTTGAGTCTTTAATCAGAGCATTAAATGAGCCTGAGTCTCACAGTGTACATGTGGATGAGTCTGTTCGCTTGGGAGCTCTAAAACCACTGGATAGAATGCTGTCATTTTCAGCAGATTTAAAGGCTGGAAAGATTGTTCTGTAGACTTTTTTTCTATAGGACATATAAGTAAAATCAGGTAGGATTTGTTCTGGGGGAATTTTTTAATGAAGGGAACCATTACATACTTTAATTCAGTTGAAAACACAGGTGCGAATCAGTCTGATGATGGCCTTTTACTTAAGTTTTCAACAGAAAGTCTAAGTCCTAGTCAGGATTATTCAAAACTTGTTAACGGCTGTAGAGTTGATTTTGATCTTGAAGATAAGCTTGTAGTGAATATGGTTATCTCCAAGGAACAGAATTTCCTTGAAGATAATATTTTTTATCTCGAGCCTCAGCAGACAGGTATTATCACCTCTGGTATTCCAGAGGGGTATGAGCTTATTGATTCAAGTGATATTATTCTCAATCGCGAAGCAAGAAATTCTAAATCCTTAAAATTCGCATTTATCGATTTATGTGAGAAGCTTGGCGGCAACGTTGTCCTTGATTACAAGGAAGAACGATTTACAAGAAATTCCATCGGTTTCTCCTTTTACATGTACAGAGGTACAGCCAGAGTAGGTCTGATTGCCAAAAGAGCTGATGAAAATACAGATGGAGCTCTTTCATTAAGCGATTTAAAACACAAAATCCGTCATGAAGGAATAGAAAAGATCGCAGATGACGAGAAAAAGAGCAAGCTCGGTCTTAAGATTGTAAAAATCTCTGGAGCAATTCTTCTGATTATCTTTACAATCGGATTCCTGATGAGTGGAAGTTAACCATACGTAATTGTGTTAGCTTTAGCTAACTTTATCTGTTATAATCTCCGAAAATTGGAGATTTATCATGATTGCAAAAATAATTCTGTTTATACTTTTCTGCTTTGCGGCAGTTGCACTTTATTCTGGTCTAAAAAAAATGTTTTCTATCCTGTCCTTTAAAGGGGGATGCGGATGTTCCAAAACTGGTGCATCAGAGTGCCACTGTCACGATAAGGAAAATGATTAGGCTAAGGGTATCAAAAAGTTGTAATTCTTTCTAACTTTTATAGTGACGTTTCCTAGAATGCATACTATCCTAATGAGTGGATAGCTGTTATTTTTCAAAAAATTTAACATATTTCTTGAAAACGGAAAAACGATCCCCATATATAAAAATAGTAAGAATTTGTAGGGACTAACGCTATGATAGATGAGAACGAATCCTTTAACATTGATGCCTTGACCGAGGACACAATCCGTAAACTAGAAGCAAGTGGCCTTAGAATGACTGTGCAAAGACGTCGTATAATTGAGATACTTACTTCTAGCAAATGTACCTCACCAAAAGAGTTATGGTACGAAGCTAAACAGTTCGTTCCTGATTTAGGTATAGCAACTGTATATCGTCTGATTAATCGTTTAGAGCAGATTGGTTTAATCTCCAAGAACAGAAATCTGGGAATGCAGAGAGTTGAACCAAGATTAGGCGTGGTTGCAGATGAGAAAGGAAGAAGAATTTTAAACGAAGGGTCTGTCAAGGATTTGGAATTATTAATTAAGCAGGGACTTGTTCAACGCGGTACAATCTCTCCTATGAATAATGTTCGTCTTTCTTTGGTAGGCGATAAGATTAACGTAACTGTATTTTAATAGTATTGGGATTTTAGTTTTAATATGGAAAAAATCAAAAGTGCACCAACTGCATTGGATGCTGTTCCAGAGGCTGTTCAGAAGAAAACAGGAGAAATTGCAGAATCTGGAGAAACCTATCTTGAGACCATTTTAGTAATCAAGGAAAGAAGATCGAATGGTCTTGTAAGAGCTGTTGATGTTGCCAATGAATTAAAACTAAGCAAACCAAGCGTTTCACGTGGTCTTGGTCTTTTAAAAGAGAAAGATCTGATTAGAATCGGTCTTGCAGGAGACATTGAGTTTACTCCTGAAGGCAGAAAGATGGCAGAGTCTATCTTCAAGCGTCATCAGTATCTGACCGTATTCTTCAAGACTGTTGCAAATGTTCCATCAGATGTTGCTGAAACTGATGCCTGCCGTATTGAACACGTGATTTCAGATAAGACCATGAAGGGTATTATCAAGTATTTAAAGGATCATGAGCTAGTTTAGTTCTCTCTTTTTCTGGATAAAGAAGGAAGCTGTAGTACAGGAATGTGCCGCAGCTTTTTTTTGTGCAAATTAAATAGGTTAAGACCTCAAAAGCATAGAGACTGTCTTTTTGACATGCCTGATATTTTTTTTAATGGTAAGATCGGTCTGCTTTTAATCGTTTTATGA
>JAGDBH010000350.1 GCA_017959135.1 Succinivibrio sp.
AATCTTGATGCAAATGATGTGGGACTTGCAAACGAAGGTGCTGTCGAAGCAATCGAGCTTGCCAAGCAGTTTTATGATAATTCCTGTATTCCAGAGTCAATTTTAGGAGAAGATGGTATTTATGAGCTTGATAATCTTTTCTGCTCCGGAAAAGTTGGCGCCGTAATTACAGGTCCTTGGGCTCTTGATTATTATAAGACAGCAGACATCAACTATGGTGTAACACCTCTTCCTATTCTTCCTAACGGAAAGCCTATGAGCTCTTTTTTAGGTGTGAAGGGATATGCAATTTCAACATGGGCTAATGATTACGAACTGGCAGAAGAGTTCTTAAGATTTATCAATCAGCCTAAATATGTAAAACAGAGATATCTTGATACCAATGAGATCCCTCCTGTTAAGGCTGTAATGATTGATCCTATTATCACTGAGAATGATGTTGCAAACGCGATCGCTGTTCAGGCTAGTCGTGCAATTCCTACACCTTCTATTCCTGAGATGGCTGAAGTTTGGACCCCGATGGATGCTTCACTACGTTCAATTTATGAGAATAACAAGTCTGTTAAAGATTCTTTAAATTCTGCAGTTGAACACGTTCATTACCAAATCGAAGCCTTCAGATCCGGCATGTAAAAAAAACGGTCGCAGTGTGCGACCGTCTCTGTGTTTTTCTTGCTTAAGCCTTTAAGCATTCAACAGCCTGTCTTTCAACACCTAGGCAAAGAACATATCTTTCTAGGAACTTATCAAAGCCAGCTACACCTGCTGGTGTAGGATCGATCTTTGAACCGTCGGCATCTTTGAATACACGGCTGTCTAGGAACTGAGGAAGTGTCTGCTTGTTGTTTTCTGCAGTTGCATAAGCTGCAAGCAGAGCAATACCCCATGCACCGCCTTCACCAGCTGTTGTCATAACCCATACTGGAGTATTCAGTGCATCTGCCATAATTGACTGACCAACACCCTTAGTCTTGAATAAACCGCCATGACCTAACAGTTTATCAATCTTAACGTTTTCGCTCTTTAGAATGTTCATACCAATTCTGATTGCACCTAAAGAAGTATTCAGGTTTGATCTGAACAGGTTTGCAACATTGAATTTTGAGTTTGGCATTCTTGCTAGAAGTGGTCTGCCTTCTGGCATGTTGGTGATGTTTTCACCTGACAGATAACCATAGGTAATGATACCGTCACAGTCAGGTGCACCATTATTCAGAGCCTCATTGTAAAGAGTCTTGAACAGAGTGGTGGTATCCATCTCGATGTTTGCAGCTCTTAAGAAGTCAGCAAATAGGCCAACCCATGCATTCAGATCAGAAGTACAGTTATTTGCATGAACCATTGCATCCTGTAAACCATCAGGAGTTGTTACACAGTCAATTTCTCTGTGAAGCTTCTGTAATGCTTTCTCTAGAACAACCATTGCGAAAATAGAAGTACCTGCTGATACGTTACCGGTTCTTACTGCAACTGAATTTGTTGCAACCATACCGGTACCAGCATCACCCTCAGGAGGACAGAGTAGGCAGCCTGGCTGTAGAGTACCTGAAGTATCAAGTAACTTAGCACCTTCAGCGGTTAGGGTTCCTGCGTTCTCACCTGCAGTTAGAACCTTAGGCAGAAGCTGCTCTAAAGTGTAAGGAAGTTTTTCTTCTTTTAGTAGATTATTGAATTTTGCCAGATATTCCTGATTGTAATCCATCTTGTCTGAATCAATTGGGAACATACCAGCAGCGTCACCAACACCTAGAACCTTTTCACCGGTCAGTTTCCAGTGAACATAACCTGCTAGGGTAGTGAAGAAATCAACCTTAGAGATGTGATCTTCTTTATTTAGAATACACTGGTATAAATGAGAAATACTCCAACGCTCTGGAATGTTGAACTGGAACAGATCAGTTAATTTTGCTGCAGCTTCAGTGGTATTTGCATTTCTCCAGGTTCTGAACTGTGCAAGCTGGTTTCCGTCTTTATCAAAAGCCATATAACCGTGCATCATTGCTGAGAAACCAATTGATGCAAGTTTTGTGATTGCAACACCGTACTGGTTCTTTACATCTTTTAGAAGATCCTGATAGCAATCCTGAAGACCTGTCCAGATATCATCTAAGTGATAGGTCCAGAAGCCGTTTTCAAGACGGTTTTCCCACTCATGTGCTCCCTGAGCAACAGGTTTGAAATCTTCAGGATTAATAAGAACGGCTTTGATTCGGGTTGAGCCGAATTCGATACCAAGAATGGCTTTACCCTCGGAAATGATATTTTTTAAGTCTGACATTGTATTCTCACTTATGTATTATAATGTTGAATGGATTTAGTATGTATAATACTATAAATCACAAACGTTTGCATAGTTGTTATTTATCTCACTTTTTGAAGAAAAATTTTTAATCTTTATTTCTTCTGAATCAATGAATATGTAGATGTTTCAGTATTTGAAAGCATGTTTTCGGAATATTAAAAAAATATAAAAAACGAAAACGATGACAGTTAAGGATTGTTATGCGATATTTAGTTTTGTCGGATATTCACGGTGGTTCAGAGGAATTAAAACAGGCTTTGCTGTTTTATAAAAAATTTAATTGCGATTTTATTATTCTGCTTGGAGATCTTCTTAATCATGGACCTCGAAATAAGCTTCCCGCCTCATATGACCCGATGATTGTCGGAGATATCCTAAATAAATATAAAGACAGGATCATATCAATCAGAGGAAACTGCGACAGTGAAGTTGACGGAATGGTTTTTGATTTTCCTTGCAATGCTGCATACGGATATGTTGTTGTAGAAACAAGTATAGGTTTAAAAAGAATTTTTTTAACACATGGTCATCTTCATAAGATTGATACCGAAGAACAGATCTCCAAACTAGGTCTTAATAAAGGGGATATAGTTTTATCCGGTCACACCCATGTTTCGGGAATTTTTTATAAAGACAGCGGTGTAATAAATATAAATCCAGGTTCGATCTCAATTCCAAAGGGTGGGACACTAAAAGGATTTGCATTGATTACGGAAAATGCAATAGAGTTGTACGACCTTGATGGTAATTTACAGAATTCATATAAGTTTCAGGAGTAATTTTCAAATGTTAGCTACCTCAATTGATTTAGTTTCAAAATACGATTATCTGTCAGAAAAATTCACTGCTGCTTATAAGTGGCTTGCAGAACATGACATAAAAAAAATGGAAGATGGCAAATACGTAATTACAGATGGCGTTTTTGCAATGGTCCAGCGTTATGAGACTATCGATTTTTCAGAGGCAAGATTTGAATCTCATAAGGAATACTTTGATATTCAGTATATTGCTGACGGTAAAGAGAGTTTTGGTATGGCTTTAGTTAAAGACTGTAAGTTAAATGAATCTGTACCAGAGAATGATGTCTATTTTTATGACACTCCAGAGTTCTATACCAAGGTCAATTTAAAAGCCGGTGATCTTATCGTTGTTCCTCCAGAGGAGGCTCATCAGCCAAGAGCATGCTACAACAATGAAAAAATGGCTGTTGTTAAGGTTGTAGTGAAGGTTAAGATTTAATTTAATAGAAAAAAGTTTAAAAAAATTTTAAAAAACATTTGACACATTTCAAAAAAAGTCTATAATGCATTTCCGTTGTCACGAACGACAACGACAAATAAAACCAAGCGTTTTAAAAGTTCTTTAAAAACAAGTACGGACAATCTGTGTGGGCCCTCGGAAGAGGG
>JAGDBH010000351.1 GCA_017959135.1 Succinivibrio sp.
AGCGGTATATTCGAGAAGGTGATTTTCGAGCATCTGGAAGTGGAAAATTCGAGTATACTCAAATCCAAGAAGACTCTCTCTTGGAACCGATCAGAACCGTCTATCCATGCTGCTCTCTGTATTACACAGACATGCCGAGTTCTCTTTAGGTGATCAGGATGTGTTTGTTAATATCGTAGGTGGCGTAAAGGTTGAGGATACTTCAGCAGATGTTCCTCTTGCCATGGCTCTGATTTCATCATTCAAAGACAGACCTATAGACAAGGGCACAATTGCCTTTGGTGAAATTGGTCTGACCGGAGAAATCCGTCCTGTACCATATGGTCAGGAGAGAATTGCCGAGGCAGCAAAACAGGGCTTTGTCAGAATCATTGTCCCTCATGACAATGCTCCAAGACGAAAACTCAGCAATGTAGACGTGATACCTGTCAGCAGAGTTACCGATCTTTTCAACCTGATTTAATGTAAAAAAAATCTCCGTAACTTTTGATGCAGTTTACGGAGATTCTTCCTAGTTAACCTGAGACAATCGAGTGAACCAGCCTTAGGGCAATGATCAGTCGATCTTCATTTTTAAACCTTACCTCAAGAGCTTTTCCGATAGAGGAGAGATCTTTCTGAACTGTTGCCATTTTTGCTTCATTCAGATCTTCTGCATATTTATCGGTAAACTTCATTAGATATTCTGTAGTGTCTTCAATGCGTGGCAGAGTTCTGTTTGCTATGGAAAGTGAACGGCCTGATGCGTTTTCGATTAGTTCAAGAATTTTTGGGAAGAGGTCGAAGTGACCGTGAGACATGTAATCAACCAGATGATCACAGAACTTTGTTATATCTCCGTAGGAGGGATAACAGGCTTCATTCTTGTTTGAACTTCGTGGCATCGAGGCGTTAAGCATGTTCATGTACTGAATCACCAGCTCCTTGCGGGCCTTGATCATGTCATTGATCCAGCTGTACTTATCGTCAACTTTCTGTAGGGTAGTATTGAAGTTCTTACCAAATTGTTTTGAGGACATACGAACCTCCTTTTTGTTATTGTTGTTAACTTAAAATTAACATAAAAATCAGATAGTAAAACGTGTCTAAGTTCAAAGAATGAAAACTAATGAAACATCAAAAGTCAAAAATGTAGATTAAATCGAAATTTTTGCAATTCAAAAAAAAGGCTTTCTAATGGGAAATCTGAATTAAAAGTGATCATTTGAAAAAATTTTGGTAAATTTACTGAAACAAATTTTCATAATTGGATGAAGTCAAGCTATCATGAAAAGATAATTCTTGTATGAAAAAATTGAATTTACTGCTATTGAAATAATCTGTTTTATATAAGGTTTTGATGACAATTAAATATACAAATACAAGTGAAAAAATACTGTTTTTTAAATATAATAACTGCTGTTGTTTAGAGGATGTTTAAATTGGCAAAATATACACTGGATTCACTTCCTGTAGAATTAGATAAATATAAAGTAATCACCTTAGATCTTGATGACACATTGCTTCGTTCTGATAAGAGTATCAGCGAAACCAACAAGAAAATCCTTCAGAAGGCACAGCAGCAGGGCTTCTCAATTGCAATTGCCACAGGCAGACACCCAAAGAGCGCAGTTCGTGTTATGAACGAGCTTGGCTGTCTGAATGAGAATTCATATGCTGTCTGCTTTAACGGTTCATGTGTAGTCAGACTCTCTGATTATATAGAACATA
>JAGDBH010000352.1 GCA_017959135.1 Succinivibrio sp.
TACCTGAAAGAGAAAGAATATGTTCAAGACTGTATCTTCTGGTACCGCCGGGCGATATACTGTCAGGTTTTAATTTCCCTGACTTTTCCCAGTTTCTTAATGTCTGAACATGAACTCCTAATATTTTTGCTGCTTGTCCGATTGGAATAATTTTGTTCATGTAATAATAAACCTATAAAATTTATTAGCTATTATAAACTATTTATAGATTTAATAAAACAGTAAATTACCCTCTTTCCTGAAGATCAGATTTCGCTACGGGCGTGCATATCCTCGTAGATTAAACGAGCTGTTGCACCGACAGTTCTGAAAGGCTCAGGAGGAAGCCAGTTCGGTCTGAAGGTCTTTTTAACGTAGCGCAACTCTTCGCTGTCAACTCCTGTTGCCCAATCAGCAAGGAATGTTCCTACGGTTGCGGCACGCGTTACACCTGTTCCGTCACCAACAGCTCCTGCATAAATATTCTTGGAGGGATTCTCAAATAAGGGCTGAGTGTTTCCTGTAATTGGGATATAACCTCCGTAGACATATTCAAAGTTAACATCTTTCAACTGAGGAAAGCGATTGTTAAAGGCTCGACGTAGTTTATAAACAGATTTGTATAGTCTGCTGTTATCTATATTGATGCAGGTTGCAAAAGTGATATCAGTTCTTACATACAGTCTTCTGGTTCTGGTATAACGCAGTGTCGCCCCACCAGGATGTGCTGCAGTTACACCCCATGGGCTTGCGCCGTTCAAAGTCTTGATTTCATCATCGCTAAGCTCTCTTGTAAAAGCGCCAAAGCTGTGAATACCAGCAATACGGTCAGAAAGAGGAACTCCAAAATTCTTAAGAAATCCGCTTACGGTCAGAATCACTTTTTTACATTTAATCTCAGAGCCACAGGCAAGAATCACCCGAGGAACATCTCCTTCTACAACCTCAATGACAGGAGTATTCTCAAAAACACTTACATTCTCAGGCAGAACTGTTGCCAGTCCTCTGACAGTTTCAGAAGGATTTATTAAAATGGTGCCAGGAGTATAGAGTGACTTAATGTAGAAGTCGGTACCAAGACGTTGTGATGTTTCAGCACCATCAAACCACTGGTAAGGAGCCTCCATCACATCAAGAAATTCTGCAAGCTGCTCAAGGTAACTTAGATTGCTTTTAATTCTGGCTGCCTGATGCATTCCGTCCTGATGCCAGTCACATTCAAGGTTATGCTCCTCCTTGATTTTCTTCATTCTCTCGATAACAAATTTATTAAGGCGAAAACGCCACTTCTGGTCATCAAGAGTGAATTTAGGATCTCCTACAATGCTATGAGGTACATCAATGATAAAGCCCGCATTTCTTCCGGATGAAAAATAACCAATTGGAAAAGCATCAATTAGAGCAATACTTGCATCCTTATCATTTTCAGCAAGACGAAAAGCAGCATTTACGCCTGCAAAGCCACCTCCGACCACAATATAGTCATAAGAACTCCGAATGTCACTGCGCTCCTTAAATTTGTGATTTCTGTAACGACTGGTTTCAAACCAGCCGTTTTTGCCTGATTCTTCAGGAAAATAATCTGCTCTTTTCATGATTAACTCCTAATGTGTTGTTTTCCTGATGATGTAATTTCCACCTTTCTGAATCACACTAACCATCAGAAGGATTACAACAATAGTAATGTAGGTAACATCGGTCTGACCACGCTGATGACCATAGCGAATTGCAAAATCACCAAGGCCACCGCCACCGATAGCACCTGCCATTGCAGTAAGACCGATTAGACTGATAGCTGTAATCTGAGACACTCTTACCAGTGAAGGAATACTCTCCTTAAGATAGACTCTGAAAATAATACCAAGAGGAGATGATCCCATAGACATTGCAGCTTCCACAAGACCGTTGTCCACATTTGACAAAGCGCTTTCCACCTGTCTTGAAAAGAAAGGTACAGTACCAACTACCAGCGGAACAATTGCACCTGTAGTTCCGATTGCAGTGCCCACAATAAATCTTGAAAAAGGAATAAGGGCGGCAAGCAGAATCACAAACGGGATAGAACGGAAAACATTGATAAGTCTGTCCAGAATTCCAAATACACTCTTATTCTCAAGAATTCCCCCCTGTTTTGTAACAATAAGTGTCACGCCAAGGATAATTCCAAAAAGGAAGGCAATACCGCCTGATACAAACATCATATACAGAGTCTGCAGTGTTGAAATCCACAGCTCATCAAGCTTTGAGGCAACGTGAGGAAATAGAGTATTAAACAGATCAGCCATTTTTCAGAACCTCCACATTTACATTCTTTCCGGCTATATAAATAAGAGCATTTTCAACATCCTCATAACGGCCCGAGAGAATTCCCACGGTACCACCGATAGGAGAGTTGTTTACAAGCTCCACATCAGCATAAAGAATGTTCATCGTCACGTTGAAACGATGAGTCATCAGAGAAATAAGAGGCTCGGAAACACCTGGTCCCCTGTAGGATAGTCTTACAAATTTCTCCCCTGGCTTAAGATCGCATATAAGAGGATAGTCTGATGAGAGATGCTCTGCCTTTGAAAGATTTGATGCTGCCTTTACAAAATTCTGGGTTATATTCTCCTTAGGATTTGCAAAAACCTCAAAAGTTGAGCCCTGTTCTACCAGATGTCCATTCTCAAGTACCGCAACTCTGCTGCAGATATCTTTAACCACAGCCATCTCATGAGTAATGATTACTATTGTGATTCCAAGTTCAGCGTTAAGCTCCTTTAGAAGACCTAAAATCTCATGAGTAGTCTGAGGGTCCAAGGCAGAAGTAGCCTCGTCGCAAAGCAGAACCTTTGGCGATGAGGCCAGAGCTCTGGCTATAGCAACACGCTGTTTCTGACCGCCTGAAAGCTCTGAAGGATAGGAATTGGCTTTGCTTTCCAGATCAACTCGTTTTAAGAGCTCAAATGCTCTTTTTCTCTGCTCATCCTTTTTAATTCCCTTGTGAGACAGAGGGTAGATTACATTTTCAAGTACGGTTCTTGATGGCATCAGATTGAAATGCTGGAAAATCATACCGATACCGGCTCTTGCATCTCTGAGATCTTTTGGAGATAAGGCTGTCAGATTTAGTCCATCTACGCTGACAACACTGCCCTTATCCGGTATTTCAAGAAGATTAATGCAGCGGACGAGAGTAGATTTTCCTGCACCTGAAAAACCAATAATGCCAAAGATTTCCCCTTTTTTTATTTCCAGTGACACATCATCCACTGCCTTAAAGGAGACACCGTCACGTTCAAATGTTTTTGAAACATGCTCAAGTTTTATCATTTATCTTACCTATCACTTATATTTATGGATTTGCAAAATAGCTAAAAAGAACTCTTTATCTGCGGGAGCAGGATAAAGAGTTAAAGTCTGCTTAATACTTGAATACAGGAACCTCACCTCCGTGATAAAGCTCTTTGATAATTTCAGCTGTTTCCTTAGTCTGATAAGCTGCGATTATCTTTTTGAATACTGGGTTATCTTTGTTATCAGTACGAGCTGCAATTACGTTGATGTAAGGATTGTCCAGATCAACCTTGCCAACACCGTCAGAGAATATAGGATCGGTAGAAGGATTCAGATCATTGTCTACAGCATAATTTGCATTGATGATTGCTGCTGCCACATCTGGAAGAAGACTTGGAGTATTACCGGCATCAACCTCATAAATCTGGATGTGCTTTGGATTCTCGGTAATATCACGTACAGTTGGAATGTAGCCCTTTGAAGGATCAAGCTTGATAAGACCGGCAAGTTCCAGAACCTTCAGAGCACGTCCGCCATTGGTAGGATCGTTAGGAATAGCAATAGTATCTCCATCCTGAAGCTCACTTACATTCTTTATCTTTTTGGAATAAAGACCTAAAGGAGAGATGATGGTATTGGCAATAGGCTCAATCTTATAGTCATGAGCTTCAATATCTGCTTTAAGGTATGCCACATGCTGGAAGGCGTTAAGGTCAATTTCACCGTCATTCAGCGCACGGTTAGGAAGAGTATAATCTGCAAACTTGACTAAGGTAAGTTTTACGCCTTCCTTATCAAGTCTCTTTACAACATTCTCCCATGCCTCGTTGTGTTCACCTACAACACCAAGTTTGATTTCATTAGCCTCATCTGCAAAAGCAGCAGGTGAAGTGATGAAAGATAAACCAACAAATGTAGCGGTTAAAAGAGTTTTAATATTTTTCATAATATATTCCTTTTGTTTATTATTTTTTAAACAGGTTGATAAATGTCTTTTTATGTATGGGATCAGAGTTCAGATCCTGCATACAAATCCTTGTATTTGAGGAAAGCTGTAGCTCCTAACGTTCTTATTGGCTCTGGAGGCAGATAGCTTGGATGATAGGCTCGCTTTATATAATCGAGTTCGCTGCTATCTCGATGCTGAATAAGATCAGCAAGATAAGTACCCAGAATTGCAGCTCTGGTAACGCCTGTTCCATCCGAGGTAACTCCAGCATAGATATTCTTTGCAACCTCTCCAAACAGAGGTCTTGTGTTTCCGGTAAAGGAAATCAGGCCACCATACTTGTATTCAAACTCAACATTTTCAAGTTCAGGGAAGCGTCTTACAAAAGCTCTCCTTAGATAGAAATCTGAGCGGTCAAATTTCTTTTGAGGAATATTCAGATTGGTTGCAAAATCAATGTCAGTTCGAACAAAGATTCGGTGATCAGGAGTAAATCTTAAGGTTGCTCCAGATGGATGTGTTGCGGTGATTCCCCATGGGCGTACATTTTTAAAGTTCTCAAGTTCACTCTCTGTAAGCACACGGGTTAGAGCACCATAGCTGTGAATAGCTGCAACATTTGAAGCAGAGGCAAATCCAAAACGGCTTAAAAATGCATTTACAGTAAGGATAACCTGTCTTGCTACAATCTCTCTGCCGTCAGCAAGAATAACCTTTGGAATTGCGCCCTCTTCAACTCCTGAAACCTTAGTGTTTTCAAACACGGATACATTTGAAGGCAGAGCTGAAGCCAGTCCTCTTATAACCTCGGATGGGTTGTTGAGAATAGTATCCTTTACATAAATGGCATCCTTGTAGAATGAGGTACCTAATCTTGATGCCAGTTCTTCTCCACGAACACGTTCATAGCCTAACCCCAGTCTCTGCAGATGACCTTCCAGAGCATCAAGAGCTGCAACATTTCTCTTTTCGCGTACAGCCTTATACATGCCGTCCTGTCGCCATTCAAACTCAAGCTTGCTCTGCTCCCTGATCTTTTCAATACGGGAAACCACTGTTCTATTTAAGTGAAGAAGCCATCTCTGATCATCCAGTGTGAAATGGTCAAAGCCAATCAGCGCTTTGGCAACCTGAGCCAAGGCAACAAAGCCAGCATTTCTTCCAGAGCTGTAATAACCTACAGGAAGAGCATCTATCAGAGCTATTTTTGCTGAAGGATTATTCTCTGAAAGTCTGAAGGCTGCACTTACACCACCAAAACCGGCGCCAACTACAACATAGTCATAACTGTTTTTTATTTCTGACGGATCGTTAAACTTATGGTTCTTATATGCTGATAGTTCATACCATGGATTAACACCGGATCCCTCAGGAAAACTTGAAGTTCTATACATACACTACTCCCAAATACGCCTTATACAAAAAGCGCGTCAGTCGAATAAATTTGATTAATGATTTGAAGTTTTTAAA
>JAGDBH010000353.1 GCA_017959135.1 Succinivibrio sp.
AAATCTTCAAGAATTAAAGACAATTCTACTTAAACTTAAGTGATCTCATAGCATTGCATACTGCCAGGATCAGAACTCCAACATCACCAAATATTGCAAGCCAGATATTAGCAAATCCCAAGGCTCCCAAAAGAAGAATCAGAAGTTTGACCAGCATTACAAAATACATATTTGATATGGCCAGTTTGTAAGTCTTCTTTGCAAGGAGCACTGTTCTTGAGATTGCAGTTAAATCCCCGTGCATAACAACCACATCAGCAGCCTCAATAGCTGATGCCGAGCCAATATCTCCCATGGCAATACCAACATCGGATGCTGATACAACAGGAGCATCATTAAGACCATCGCCGGCAAAGGCAACCGGTGAGAGCTTACTCTTAAGAGCATTTAGGGTATCAAGTTTTCCCTGAGGAGTCTGCTCATAATAGCATTCTTTAATCTCAAGCTTTCTGCAGATACCCTCTGCAACAGCTCTCTTGTCTCCACTGATAAGTACGGTTTTAATACCTAAGGAATGAAGTGAATCCAGCATAGTTCTGGCTGATGGCTTTAAGGTATCAGCAATTGAGATTACGCCTGAGAATTCGTTGTCCAAAGAAACATAGACATATGAGCTTTCCTCATCTTCCTCGGTATAATCAAAGGCACCGCAGTATTTAGAGATATATTCTTTTCTGCCGATTCTTACATCATGTCCGTTAATGGTAGACTCAAGTCCCATACCGGATTTTTCAATTACAGAACCGACTTCAAATTCCTTAGCCTTTCGCGCTCTTCCATACTCCACAATGGATAGTGCAATTGGATGAGTTGAGTTTTTCTCCAGACTTACTGCATATGACAGAAGTTCATCCTCTGAAAGAGAGACGGCATGAATGCTGTTGACTGAAAACTTACCGTAGGTAAGAGTTCCAGTCTTATCAAAGGCGATTGCCTTAAGTCTTGAAAGAGTCTCAATGTGAATCGAGCCTTTGATAATTACACCGATTCTGCTGATGGCTCCCATTCCTCCAAAGAAGGATAATGGAACAGACAGAACCAGAGCACATGGACAGGACACGACAAGAAATACCAGAGCACGCTCAATCCAGTCTGCATATTCTGCCTGAGAGTAAAACAGAGGAACCATTGCAAGTAAGACAGCACATCCAACCACCAGAGGGGTATACCAGACAGAAAAACGTCTTATTAGATTCTCTGGCTTTGACTTTGATGCAGCTGCATCTTCAATCAGATTCAATAGACGGGTAATCGAAGAATTCTTAGACAGAGTATTGGCTCTCAGATGAATCACCTGCCCCTGATTTATACAGCCAGATGGAACTGACTGACCACAGGTATAAAGTCTTGGCTCGGATTCACCTGTAAGAGCAGAGGTATCGATAGCAGCTGATTCATCACAGAGATTACCATCGATAGCAATCAGCTCTCCTTTTAAGACCTTAAAGACATCCCCTATCTTGACCTGACGAGGTTTAACCTTCTGCTCATTGCCGTTCTCATCGACAAGTCTTACAAAAGATGGCCTGAGCTTCACTAAAGAGGAAATATCGTTATGAGCACGACCTGAAGCATACTCTTCAAACTGCTCACCTATCTTGTAGAAAATCATCACAGCAAGAGCTTCTGGGAGATCACAAAGGCCAAAGGCTCCAAAGGTTGCAATCATCATCAGAAACTGTTCTGACATACGTCTTTGCTTGAATAATGTCTTAAAGGCACTCACAATCACATCAGATGCTATCAGCAGATATGCGACCACAGCAATCACGGCCTGATAGACAATAGGCATTGGAGTCTGTGCCAAATACTTGTTATAGATAAGTACCAGCATTACAGCTAAAGCAATACCCAGCAGAGATTTCTCGTGTTTTTCCTGAAAAGGGAGCATTATATTTACCGTTTTATTTTATATATGAGCAAGTATGCAACTTTTATAATATAAAAAAACGTGGTAATTCCACGTATTTTTACAGTCTAATCTCTTAGTTCAATAGAGATTCCATCTTCGAAACCGTCTGCAATCTTCTGAGCTGCAGCTACAATTTCTTCCTCATCGCCATCACCGTTAACATCCAGAACAAGTGAGCCCATGGCAAAATTCAGATTAGCACCGGCAAATTCCTTCTGAAGCAGACCTTCCAGCTTAGCTGCACAGTGTGGACAGTCTAGACCAGAGATATCACAGCGAACTTTCATAAATCACTCCTGTTTGGTTTATCTTTACCTTAATTATACAATAGTTGAACAAGTATGCAACTATCATCTTCAAAAAAAGTCCCAATCTATTACTGGATCAGGACTGAACGGCTATCGAGGCATCGTCAGATGCCCCGGTAAGAACTAACAATCTTTATACCTGTCTTGAAGGAATTCTGATTGGAGTTAATCCTGAGTTATCCTTTCTGAACAGCAGGTAAATAAATACTGCAAGAACAATGAAGGCAACCAGTGTATAGAAGCTGAATGGAAGAACACCCATAATCAGACCGCCGATACGGAAGATTACTAATGCCAGGCAGTATGCCCATACACACATGTAGATCATTGCAAAGATCCACCACTTGGTGCTGCCTAACTGTCTCTTCATTGCACCTAAAGCTGCAACACATGGAACTGACCACATATTGAAAGCAAGGAATGACAGACCTAACAGAGGAACTAGAGCTGCAGTAGGCTCAACACCTAACATATCAGCAAAGTACTGAGTCAGAGCTGTATTCAGATCAGACTCACCACCCTCAAATTCACCATCAAGACCTAATACAACTGCCATGGTACCTACAACGTTTTCCTTAGCAAGAAGACCGTTTACAACAGCAACTGTTGCCTGCCATGAGCCAAAGCCTAATGGAGCAAAAATGAAGCACAGAGCTGTACCGATTGCTGCAAGTAAAGATGCATCAACATTCTCAACCATGCCGAAGCCTTCCTCGCCAAAGCCGAAGGAAGCTAAGAACCAGACGATAACAACAACTGCAAAGATGATGGTACCAGCCTTTACAACGAAAGCACGGCAACGCTCATAAACAGCCTTTAAAATGTTGTTTAGGGTTGGTAAGTGGTAATCAGGGATTTCCATAACAAATGGAGAAACCTCTTCCTTGAATGCTCTGTTCTTCTTCAGGATTACGCCGGTAGCAACAATTGAGAAGATTGCCAGAGCGTATACCATAGGAGCGAACCACCATGCACCGTCAAAGCATGAAGCAAAGATCATTGTGATGATTGGAAGCTTTGCTGAGCAAGGAATAAAGGTAGTGGTAATCAGACCGATACGTCTCTCATTGATATTATCAATGGTCTTGTTAGCCATTAGAGCAGGAACACCGCAGCCTGTAGCGATAACCATTGGAATAAAGTTACGACCTGAAAGACCGAACTTACGGAAAATTCTGTCTAATACGAAAGCAACACGGGTCATGTAGCCTGACTGCTCTAAGAAAGACAGGAACAGGAACAGGAATGCAATCTGAGGCAGGAAGCCTAAAACCGCACCAACACCACCGACTACACCGTCAACAGCCAGAGATGACAGCCACTCAGGAGCAGCAGCATTTTCACATAGACCTGCAACTGCGTCTGATACATATCCGCCGAACAGATTATCGTTAACCCAGTCGGTAATTGTTGCGTATTCTGTGCCCTCTTCTCCCTCAAATGGAATCAGCTCCAGATATGAGGTGAAGTACATTGCACCGTAGTAAACCAGAGATACAACCACAAAGAAGATTGGCAGAGCCAGGAATCTGTTTAGAACAACCTTATCAATAGCCTTTGAAATTACAGAGGTCTTTGACTCGGTGGTAATCTTGCTGTCTTTTAGAACAGAATCAATGAACTGATATCTTGCCTGAGGGAAATATGACTGAGCATCGGTGTTAAACTTTGATTCAATATCGTTTCTTACACGAGCAGCTGCAATCATTACCTTCTCAGAGGTCTTGTACTCTTCAAGGTAAATCTCATCATTCTGAACAATGCCGGTAGCGATGAATCTGCGGCCTGCCTCTGACAGATTTGCCTCATCAAGAATCTTGCCAACCTCATCAATCTTCTCTGAAATCTCAGCATCAAAGAAATTGGTGATAACAGGAGCCTTAGCCTCTGCTACAGCATCTAATACCTTATCAATACCGATTCTGTTACTTGCAGAGATATCCACAACCTTAACACCCAGCTTCTCCCCCAGCTTATCAACATCAAGCTTGGTACCGGTCTTCTCCATGATATCGATCATGTTTAAGGCTACAACCATTGGCTTACCGAAAGCTGCAAGCTCTAAGGTCAGAGAAAGTGAACGCTCAAGGTGTGAAGCATCAACGATATTCAGAATTACATCGTAATCATCAGATAGCAGATAATTACGTGAAACAATTTCCTCTGGAGAGTAAGGAGATAATGAGTAAAGACCAGGTAAGTCAACTACATCCCAGTCTCTTGATGAAATCTTGCCGATAACCTTATCTACAGTAACACCTGGCCAGTTGCCAACGTACTGATTTGAACCGGTTAGAACATTGAATAGTGTGGTCTTACCACAGTTCTGATTTCCTAATAGTGCAATTGTTTTCTGTGACATTATAAGACCTCTACCAG
>JAGDBH010000354.1 GCA_017959135.1 Succinivibrio sp.
AGTCCAGGGAAGAATAAAAATAGTTTTTTATGAAGAGAGAATGTCTGTTTCTGCTCATCTCTTTCTATTGTAGCCTATGTTTGTCGTATAAATCAGGATTTTTCAGCACCTACATACTATGTTTGTCTTTTATTAATTAAATTGAACAATGTGTTTTCTATCTTTGTTGCTTTATAATGTCTGTATCTATTAAGTTTTAAGGAATTATTATGATTATCGTAACTGGTGGATGCGGCTTTATTGGCTCAAATATCGTAAAACATTTAAATGATCGTGGTATCAAGGATATTCTGGTTGTTGATAACTTAACAAACGGCCATAAATTCATGAATCTTACCGATCTTGATATTGCTGACTACATGGATAAAGAAGACTTCATGAAGTTGGTTTTAGACGAGAAGGCATTTGATTCCAAATACGGATGCAAGAACATTCAGGCTATTTTCCACGAGGGTGCATGCTCTGCAACCACCGAGTGGAACGGCAAGTACATCATGAAGAATAACTATGAGTACACTGTAAACCTGTTTGAGTTTGCAACTGCTCATAGAATTCCTTTCTTCTTTGCATCATCTGCATCAACATACGGCGACGGTAATGTCTTCGTTGAGGACAGAAGCAATGAAGGCCCTCTGAATGTATACGGCTATTCTAAGTTCCTGTTTGATGAATATGTAAGAGCAAGACTTCCAAAGATTAATTCTCAGGTTGTTGGTCTGCGTTACTTCAATGTATATGGTCCACGTGAGAGCCACAAGGGTTCAATGGCATCTGTAGCCTTCCATCTGAACAATCAGATGCTGGCAGGTGAGAATCCAAAGCTGTTTGAGGGCATTGACGGTTACGAGAATGGCGGTCAGTTACGTGATTTCGTTTATGTTGGTGACGTTGCAGAAGTTAACCTGTGGTTCTTTGAGCACAAAGGTCCATCAGGAATCTATAACTGTGGTACTGGCAGAGCTGAGCCTTTCCTGAATATTGCCAAGGCAGTTATCAAGCACCATGGTCACGGTGAAATTGAATTCATTCCATTCCCAGAGCATCTGAAGGGACATTATCAGAGCTTTACTCAGGCAGATTTAACCAAGCTGCGTAATGCTGGCTGTGATATTGAGTTCAAGACTGTTGCCCAGGGTGTAGCTGAGTACCTGAAATGGCTGAATTCGAAATAGTTGACGATTTTACCTATGAAGTCTGCCTTCTTCCTAGGGAGAAGGCTTTAGGTTTCATAGACCATTTAAATTCCATTGGAATCAAAGCCAAACTCAAGGAAAGCTACTCTGGTCATTATGGTGTGTTCGTAACCAACGAGCTTGATATGGCCAGGGCTAAGAGAGAGGTTTTAAGATTCGCAGGCTCTCCTTTTGACAGTTCATTTACCAAAGCTTCATGGGAAAAGGGTAAAACTGTCAGAAATGTAAAGGAGATTAAATCCTCGCTGTATCTTCCAATGTCCTTTGACATTACTTCCCTGACTACCATAGTTGAGCTTATCTGTATTGCTCTGTACGCTGTTTCTCTGTTTAACGAGGACTGGGTAATTCAGACCTTTGCTCTGTCCAGACAGGAAGTATTCAGTTCTGTTACCGATTATTACCGTCTTCTGACTCCGGCCTTTGTTCATTTCAGCTTTATGCACATTGCCTTTAATCTGGTGATGTTTGAGGCTTTAGGTCGTCCGATTGAGAAAACATTCGGTAAGAGTAAGCTGTTTTCTCTGATAATCAGCATTGCCCTGCTGTCAAATGTTCTTCAGTACTGCTTTATGACTGATAATTATGGATATTTTGGCGGACTGTCCGGTGTTGTTTACGGAATTATCGGATACTGCGGCGTACTGTCCAAAAGAGAGGATCTCCCTGAATCTTTCATGATCCCAAGAGGTCTTTTAACCGTAAGTATCGTCTTTATTCTTCTAGGATTCCTGTTCAGCGGAATTGCTAATCTGTGCCACCTGGGAGGTGTAGTGATTGGTATTCTCTGGGGCCTGTACGATCTTAAAAAGAAAAATCTTATCTATTCTAAATAATCATTCTCATGGTGTTTCCTATAAAAAGGAAGTCCATTTGTCATAATAAACAAAACCCCAGTAGGCTGTTAAACTTACTGGGGTTGTTTTTCTCAGAATAACCTTGGATTATTCTTCGTCTAACTTAACGATTGACTTACCGGTCATCTCTGCTGGAATTTCCATTCCCTTCAGATACAGCATGGTAGGAGCGATGTCTGATAGTCTGCCGTCCTTACGCATAGTTGCCTTTCTGCCGTAGTAAATGAATGGAACTGGCAGATTGGTGTGAGCAGTGTAAGGAATGTTCTTCTCAAGATCCTTCATTCTCTCACAGTTACCGTGGTCAGCAGTGATTAAGCACTCACCGTCAACCTTCTTTAATGACTCGATAACACGACCGATGCAGCTGTCAACAGCCTCAACTGCCTTAACAGCAGCCTCGAATACGCCAGTGTGACCAACCATATCACCGTTAGGGTAGTTACAGATGATCATGTCGTACTTGCCTGACTCGATAGCCTCACATAGCTTGTCGGTTAGTTCCTTTGAGCTCATCTCTGGCTGTAAGTCATAGGTAGCAACCTTAGGGCTCTGAATCAGAATTCTGTCTTCGCCTGGGAATACAGTCTCAACACCACCGTTGAAGAAGAAGGTTACGTGTGCATACTTCTCAGTCTCAGAAATACGTAGCTGAGTCATGCCCTTCTTAGATAGCCACTCACCTAGGGTGTTGGTTAAATCTGCTGGTGGGAATGCACATGCAGTCTTGATGTCTGCAGCGTACTGGGTAAGCATTACGAAGCTTGCCAGTTTAGGAGTAACTTCACGCTTGAAGCCGTCGAAGTCAGCGTTAACGAATGAACGGGTAATCTGACGAGCGCGGTCTGCACGGAAGTTCATGAAAATCAGTGAATCACCGTCGGTTAGAGGAGCCTTGTCACCGATTACAGAAGCCTTGATGAACTCATCGTTCTCATCACGGTCGTAAGCTGCCTGGATTGCAGCCTCAGCTGAATCGAAAGCACCGAACTCGCTCTTGCCCTGGGTTAGCAGATCATATGCCTGCTGTACACGATCCCAGCGGTTGTCTCTATCCATTGCGTAGTAACGGCCAACGATTGTTGCAACCTTACCTACACCAACTTCCTTGAATGTGTTTTCGATAACCTTTACGTACTCTAAAGCTGAACGTGGAGCAACGTCGCGTCCGTCAGTGAATGCGTGGAAGTAGATCTTCTTAGCGCCACGCTTTGCTGCTAACTTGATCATAGCAACAATGTGGTCCTGATGAGAGTGAACACCACCTGGTGACATCAGACCCATGATGTGAACAGCTTTATCAGCCTTAACTGCGGCATCAACTGCTTCACAAAGTGTCTTGTTCTCAAAAAAATCACCATCAGCAATAGCCTTACCGATTCTGGTTAATTCCTGATAAACGATACGACCTGCACCGATGTTGGTATGACCAACTTCTGAGTTACCCATCTGACCGTCAGGTAGACCTACATCGATACCTGAAGCCTGAATGTCAGTATTTGCATAGTTAGCAACCAGGCTGTCTAGAACTGGAGTCTTACCTGCTTCAACTGCGTTAAACTCTTTAACTGGATTATCTCCCCAACCATCCATGATAATCAGGGCAAGTGGTTTCTTGTTTGCCATACTTTACTTCTCTTTTTAAAAATAATCATGTTCTGCTGAGATCAGCCTAACACGACAGGTTACAAAACTTATGTTATTTTAGCGTGTTTTAGTGAATTTTTAACGTCTTTTAGATAAATATTCTTATTAATTGAAAATTAAGCGCAAATTTAAAGGAAAAGTCTTAATAATTAGTAAGTTAAATTATGTAATTAATATGATGCAGAGCTGAATTTTCGGATAATAAAAAAACAAATGTGTTTAAAAGAGTAAACGACCTGATTGTCAGCGGTTCTAAATGTGATTAAGGTGTTTTTTGCGTCACTTTAAATATGGTAAAATCGGGAATTAAATTTTTTTATTAACCAAAAAAGAGGTGTTGTTGTGGGAGATTTTTTCTCATCTGTTGATTTTCAGGAACTTTTAGCTTTCGCCGAGCGTCACACCTTGATGGTTTTTGTATTTATCGCTGTTTTGGCAGGATTAATCTATACCCAGGTTCGCATCATGCTTGCACGCATCAAGAAGTTAAATTCAAATGTTGCAACTGCGATGGTTAATCATGAGAACGGTGTTTATGTTGATGTAAGACCTGCAAGTCTGTTTTCAAAAGGTCACATCGCAGGCGCAGTTAACATTGTGCTAGTTGACATCAAGCAGGGTAAATTAAACCGTATCGAAAGCTACAAAGACAAGCCTGTAATTCTTGTTGGCAAAGACAAGATGGATTCAGACTGTTTCAATGCAGCTGTTTCATTAAAGAAGCAGGGATATACCAAGGTTTATTCATTAGAAGGCGGTATTGCTCAGTGGGCAATGGACAACCTTCCATTATCAACTAAAAACTAATAACTAATTCATAAGGAAATAAAAATGTCAGATAACGCTACTTCACAGCAGAATCAGCCAGCTTTTGATATTCTGCGTTTATATTCAAAGGACTGCTCTCTGGAGACTCCTAATATTCCTCAGATCTTCTCAAAAGAGTGGAAGCCAGAGATTAAGATTGATTTCGAGGCTAAGCCTCTTAAACTGAATGACGAAACCTACGAGGTTGATTTAAGAGTAACTGCTACCTGCAAGATTGGTGAAGATGTTGCTTTTATCTGTGAAGTTCATCAGGCAGGTTTATTCCTGATCAAGAATGTTGATGAGGCTACCTTAGATTATCTGCTAAGCGGTGTTGCTCCAAATATCCTGTTCCCATATGCTCGTGAGCATATTTCTACACTGGTAAACAAGGCAACCTTCCCTCCATTAACTCTACGTCCAATTAACTTTGAGGCTATGTACCGTTCACGTCAGCAGGAAGCTGCTGCAAAGTCAGACGTAGCTAATGGTGCTGAGTCAGAACAGGCTCCTCAAGCTTAATTATGGGTAGTTTTAAAAGCGTTCTAGGTGTTATAGGTGCGGGTTCCTACGGAACCGCCCTTGCCCAGTCTACAGCATCAAAGGGCCTTCCTGTGATGCTGTGGTGCAGAAACCCTGAGACCGCAAAACTTCTTCAGTCCTCAAGAGAAAATTCTAAATATCTTCCTGGCATCAGATTTGAAGATACACTAACCGTCACCTCATCATTAGAAGAGGTTATGGCAAACTGCAGAGATATTCTGGTGGTAGTTCCATCTCATACATTTGCTGACGTGTTAACCAAGATAAAACAGTATCTGACTCCAAATCACAGAATTGCCTGGGCTACAAAGGGCATGGATCTGAATACAGGCAAGCTTTTAAGCGAGGTTGCCACAGATGTTTTAGGTTCAGATGTTCCTATGGCTGCTCTTTCAGGACCAACCTTTGCTGTTGAACTTGCAAAAGGATTACCTACAGCAATTGCTGTTGCCGGTACCAACAGTGATTTTATAAAAGATTTTA
>JAGDBH010000355.1 GCA_017959135.1 Succinivibrio sp.
TCAAAGTCAGCACCTGATAAACGCTGTGCATCCTTAGGATGTATTCCTATAGCATCAATTACGCTGTTACCAACCATTCTTCTACCTTCTCTATTACTGTTGTTAACAGTAACGATTGGTATTTCAGATTTAGATTGATGAGGATACCTTATAAGAGCAAGCTTTTCTCCATCTTTGTAAGCAGGACAGTAACATTCGCCAGGTTTAAGAGAAGGAACAGGGAAAAGAACCTTAACAGACTGACCAGGTAATGCCGCAGCTTTTAATTCTTCTGCTGCCTTGTCACACTCGTCACCAAAGTCTACAAGACGCTTCTGTTTTACTATAGGATTCTCTATGCTCTTTATCTCTTCGTATTCTGCAACTCTACGCAAGTAATCTATGTTCAACTGTTTCTTTGCAATCTCGGGATTCTGTTTAGAAAGAACTTGACTTGCTAAAGATGTTGCCGAACCCCATTCCTGCCAGTTGCCTTCCTGATTAACTATGTTAATGTGTCCTCTTTGCGACATTATCTGAGCTCCAACTGGATCATCAGGATCCATTTTGCCAGTATCATCAGTCTTTATAGGTTTCAATACCTGTTTTGCATCAGGATCATCAGATTTTAAAGGAACGCCTTTGTGTTTATTTGAATGTATCCTAACGTCTACTCCAGGCGGCAAGTTATCTGAATAAACTGCAACACCTTTTATGTAATGTGTATCGTCAACTGCTATACGAACTTGAGAAATTACTGAATTACCGAGGTCCAAACCTTCAGCGCCTCTTCTTAACTCTATTAATCCATCTCTATCTGTTCCGCCATCTTCTGCATAGACGACCTCAATCTGATCCGAAGAGATTGATTTAGGTTTCTGTATACCAGTTTTGGTATCGTTATTAATATTGAATATTACATCATAAGGTGGAACAACATCATCAAGCTTAGACATAACCTTCTCAAAAGCTGCAGATTTAATCTGCTTTTCTGTCATGTCTTTCCATGAAGGATCTGGTTCAACTAAGACGGTATTCTGTGTCTTATTTGAAATGTTTGTTTGCTGAGGCTGTCCCCACTGTATGTTTACATAACCCTGATCTTTCAGTAACTGTATTGCTGTCTCAAGTTTGGTCTTATTAACACCAAGAGCGTCTTCAACGCCTTTTCCTATGTCTACAGCAACGTGTTCTTTACAATATTTTGCGATGTCTTGCGCGATTCTCTCTGTTTCTCTTGCGGCAGCTTCAGCATTAGGCTTAAGCCAGGAGTTAACGGTTGATTCGCTAACTCCCATCTTTTCAGCTATGGCCTTTACTGACATCTGTCTGTTATAACGCAGCTCTTTGGCATGTGCTATGTTTGCTGCTTTTTCCATGTCTTTAGCAATAGAATGCCTGTAACGTATTTCTTTAAGAGACATATGAAACATTTCACCTATCTCTTTTTCGCTCATTGTTTTTCGAAGTTCGCCCCAACCTTTAAACCAAGGTTCATGCTGATAGGGGTTTTCTCCGCTTCCCCATTCGTATCTTCCGGATTTCCTCTTAACGCCTGAGTGTAATAAAAATTTATAATCCATCACCATTCTCCTTTTTAATTGATTCAATTATTTCGTCAGAGGCTACAATCTTATCTACAACAGGCCCAATATCTTCGATAGTAGGCTTTTCTATGATAACATCGTCGTTTTGGTAAATCCTTAATTCAGTTTCAATATCGTTTATTGGAATATCATATTCCAAAAAGAATAATGCAGCATATATTAATAGCTGCCTGATGCTAGCTGGATTCATTCCAGTCTTAAGGTCATGTATTCGCAGTCTCCCTAATCTTTCATCAAATTGTATTGCATCAGCAGTTCCAAAACAATTATCTGAAAAATATAAAGGTTGTTCAGGTCTTAACCTTAAATCTATCGCATCATTTACATGCATATTCAAAGTCTTTTGATCATCCGGTAAA
>JAGDBH010000356.1 GCA_017959135.1 Succinivibrio sp.
ACAGCTCATGAACTCTAAGACGATCTGATGTTGCGTTCTGTCCCTCGGGCCTTTTAAGAAGTGCTTTTCTTTGTTCCTCGGAAAGTGCCTCGTAATCCTCAAGACAGATAGGCAAATTGCCCTCTTTCTCATCAGTCTCCACAGTCCTGTCGTAATAAACACGCAGCTTCTTCGAAAGAGCTGATAGCGCGATAAGGGTCTCCTTCTCAGATGGAAGCAGCATTTTCCCAGTCTCGCTAAGATCTCTTCTCTGTATATCAGTAAGCTCTTCTTCGCTGTTTGCTACGCTAAGCAGCATCTCATCTATCCCGTCAAGCATCGAAAGAAGCTCAAACTTCTCCACCGCATTTTTTAATAAGCCGCTCTCAGAGACATCCATTTCAAGAAGGACAGAAAAGTCACTTCCAAGAATTCTGTCGCCTTCTGCTTTGTAATGGGATAGAATATCTTCCGCAGCCTCTGCATCTGAAGGCCTTATACTCATATCTTTAGCCAGCTTTTTAGCATCAGAAAAATATGTTCTTTTCGCAAGCTTTTTGTCTATGATCTTTTCTCTTGCAGCAAGATCCTGTTTGGTGAGCTTCTTTCCAGGCTCCAGAATAACAGCCAGTTTTTTATCTTGCACAAGTTCCCTGGTTTTGTCCGAGCCAATTACAAGGTCTTCCTCAGTTTCTTTTTCCATATCCTGAAGAAACTCAGACCTCTTTACAAGTTCAATATCTCCTTCCTGTGCTCTTCCCGCCAGCATTCTTACTCTGGCATCATATACATCCAGCTCTTTTTCCAAAAGAGCTAATTTCTTTTGCATTGTCCTTGTTTCATCAGCACTTTCAAGCTGTCCTGTGGCTATAAGGAAGTTTAGGTTTTGCTTAAAGGGGTTAAGGACCGCTCTTCTCATATCCGGAAGTGCTCTATCCTTAAGTATCATATAATCGTTAAGGTTCTTTACATCCGGAATCTTTATATCATCAATATTACCTGCAAGAACCTCCTTGTTTCTAAAGTGTTCCTGTGGGTAATCTGGTTTTTCTCTATCTAAAAGTGTCACGGCTTTATTTTTCATACCGTTCCACTCATTTATTGTATGCATCATGTCAGACTGCGTTTCGTCTGCTCTCTGGCATCCGTCCTGAAGATTGACATTATTGCCGTATACGTCTTTAAAAGCTTTTGAAAAGCCATTTCGGATCACTTCAGTATATTTAAAGTCATTCTCCAGTGCTCCTATCTTGACTCCATAAAAGCGCATTACATCTGCGGTGTTATTGGCAGCATAAACAGAAAGCTCTGTGATGAGTCTCCTTACATCTTCTTTTCTGGCTTCTCCACTACCAAGTGCACTTCTATGACCTGCATTGACTTTCATATAATTCATTGATGTGTCAATGATCCTGTCCAGGGCATCTGTCACATTCTTTGTAGTCTTGGCTTCGAGAAGCATTACAACTGCATTTCTTAGAGGCAGTGATGTCCTTTGTTTTAAGTTCTTCCAATTTGATATCTTGACCAGCGCCTTTGAAAGGTCTCTATGGATAGCATTGGGCGGCGTATATAATCCCCTCTCGATCGCTTCTGGAGCATCATAGCCTGGTACATTCTGCATAGGTGCTTCATTTAATTCCGGAAAACCATCCATTATATTTTGCTGTCTTCTGACTTCATTTTCGGCAACAGGGTTGGCATTATTCTGTTGATTCATATTATCCTGACGCATTAAGTTCTGCGGAATTACAATCTCTTCATTGACAACATGATTCTCGCTCTGCTCCAGGTTTCTGCGTTCTAGATTTTCATGTCTGTTCATAAACCTTCTCCTTTGCCTTTGAATTCTTAATATATGGATGAAATAAGCTGGCTCAAATAAATCTGATTTATCTGAGCCAGCCTAAATTTTATTATGTCGTTATTTATTATTCGTGTTCCTGTCCGTGGGTGCCAATTCGTACAAGGGCTCTGTAGAGCTTAGCCTCTGCGCGGATCCTTGCATCT
>JAGDBH010000357.1 GCA_017959135.1 Succinivibrio sp.
ATAAATTACTCTAATTCCCAATTCATTTGCCTTAACAAGCTTTGAACCAGGCTCAGCACCGCAAACTACAGCACTTGTCTTCTTAGATACAGAACCTGAAACTTTACCACCTAACTCCAGAAGTTTTGCTTTAGCGGTGTTTCTATCCATAGCATCGAGAGTTCCGGTAATAACAAATGTCTGTCCATTAAGAGGAAGTGAAGAAGGATCTATTTCGGACTGCTGAGGCAGAGGTGTAATCTCTATACCTGCGCTGAACAAATCTCCCTTTGTAACAAGCTGACTTATTATCGATAAGTTATGTTTCTCAGAAAAGAAATCAACAATATGTTTAGCAACAACTGGTCCAATATCAGGAAGAGTTAAAAGCTTTTCATATGAAGCTTTAATCAGGTCATCAATTCCCTCAAAATTTGAAGCAAGAGTTCTAGCAGTAGAAACGCCTACTTCTCTTATTCCCAGAGCGTATATAAATCTGTTAAAAGGAACCTTTTTAGATTTTTCTATGGCAGCAAGCAGCTTCTTGGCAATAACATGACCTAAAAGACGCTGTTTCTTCTCTTCAGATTCTGGTTCCAATACAGTATTGGCAAGGGAATCCTCAGATAGCATATAAATATCGGCAACAGAAGTCAGAGTCTTTGAAGCAACAAGTTCTTCAACAATACGATCTCCAAAACCTTCAATATCCATCGCATCTCTGGAAACAAAATGCAGAATTGACTCTCTTAACTGAGCAGAACAGAAAAGGCCTCCAGTACATCTTGCAACAGATTCACCTTCAATCTTTTCAATTAAACTTCCGCATTCAGGACAGAATTTAGGGAAAACAATATCTCTTTCTGAGCCGTTTCTCTTTTCTGCAACAACTCCTGAGACCTGAGGAATAACATCTCCAGCACGGCGAACAATTACAGTATCACCTATTTTTATACCAAGTCTGGATATTTCATCTGCATTATGTAAGGTTGCGCTTGATACAGTTGCGCCTCCAACATATACAGGATCCAGCTTGGCAACCGGAGTAATTGCTCCTGTTCTTCCTACCTGAAATTCAACATCCAGTAATTTGGTCATCATTTCCTCAGGAGGAAACTTATATGCAACCGCCCAGCGAGGAACCTTTGCTGTAAAACCTAATTCTTCCTGTACAGATAAAGAATTTACTTTGAGAACAACGCCGTCAATATCGTAATTCAATGAATCTCTTCTTGAGAGAATATCGTTGTAGAATTCCCTTAAGCCATCAATTCCATTAACACATCTGATATTAGGATTAACAGGAAGACCGAATTTCTTTAGCTCCAGAAGACGGTGGTACTGATCCTCTGGTAATTCATAACCTTCACACTCTCCAACGTAATAGGCATAAAATGACAGTGGTCTTTTAGCTGTTATTTTTGAATCAAGCTGTCTTAAAGAACCTGCTGCAGCATTACGTGGGTTTGCAAAAACTTTACCGCCGGTTTCAATAGCCATTTCATTCCATCTGTTGAAACCGTCTCGTGGCATAATTACTTCACCGCGAACATCGAGATAAGAAGGAATATGATCACCGTGAAGTCTTAAAGGAATCGCTTTAATGGTCTTAGCATTTTCTGTAACATCTTCACCTACGCGACCATCACCTCTGGTTGCAGCCTGAACAAGAATTCCATCCTTGTAGACTAGAGATACAGCTAATCCATCGAGTTTAGGTTCAGCGCAGTACTCAACATTTGAAATATTGGTTGACTGAACCATTCGTGTATTGAAATCGACAAGCTCACTATCATCAAAGATATCCCCCATAGACATAAGAGGAACTCGATGAGTAACAGGAGCAACTGAAGTTAGAGACTGTCCTCCTACCCGTTTGGTAGGAGAATCTGGGGAAACCAGCTCAGGATAGTTCTGTTCTAGTAGTTCAAGCTCTCTATAAAGTCTGTCGTACTCGGCATCAGGGATTAAAGGTTCATCATTAACGTAATAGGCAACAGAATATCGATTTAAATCATCAACTAATTCTCTGTAATGAGTTTTTATCTCTGTATATTCCATTTAATCCTCTGATTTGTCATAGGCTTTTAAGGTACGTTCAATCGAATCTAGCTTCTCTTCTGTCATTTCGCAGTTATCATTATCAAACAATACACCGCCTAAATGCTCAATCAGACAGTTTGCAGCAATTCTCATTGCTTTAAAGTAAATGAAGCATTTTCCCTTCTGAGGTAAATGCATATAGATAGCTAAAGAGCGAGTTGAAAAATCAGTCATATCCTTAGGGAAAGAATATGGAGCCTCCAGTGAACAGATTCTGAATACAACATGGTCTTTTAAGGTAGGATTTTCATAAACACAGTAAATATCCTTTTCCCCTCTTATAAATCCATAGTTGCCGAATAACTCCTCAAGATCCAGTCCCTTGTAAGAACGACCGTCTGCAGCATATAAATTAAGTTCGTAGGTTTGGCTGATATTAAACTTGGCAGCAGGCTTTTCTTTGTTTTCAGGCTCCTGAGCATCTTTTTTACCATCAGTCTTATTAACAAAGGTTTCAACCTTCTGAGGAACAGCATCCAGAGTATCACCTTCAGTCTGAGGCATAACAATTCTAACCTTGCCGACAGCTGAAGAATTAGCGATTTCCTGATCTTCTTTTGAGGTCTTTACAAGTTTGCGATTAACACTACGTCCGGAGAACCATAGACCATGAACAACGAAAGCTAAAATTGCTACAGCCCCTACAATCAGAATAATTGAACTTGAATCGTTGAAAGTCATTGGAACTCCTAATTATTTATTCTCTATATCCAGAGTATTTTACAGCATATAGACCTTTAAGTCTTTTGAAACAATCTGCTTTAAAAAAAATAAAAACGAAATTGAGAGGAATTTTCGAAAAATTAGCATGATGAAATGGTAGTATTGAAGCAGAATTATCATAGAAAGCGCTTAGAATTACATCAATGGTTACATTTCACTTGAAACCATAAAATTATACTAGGGAGAAATATGCAGGAGACTACTACTGTAAGATTAGGAATAATGGATGCAGTTAAGTATCTTAAGAACGGAATCAGAATGGCATTATCAAAGCAGTGCCGTATTTATATTATCCTGCCAATTATTGTGAATCTGATTCTGCTGTCATCTCTTGGCTATTATCTGTTCGTAAATCTCAAAGAGTTTGTTTTTCACATCTTTGAAGAAATTCCTTCATATCTGAATTTCCTTGCCTATATTATCTCAGCATTTCTGAGCATAACGATTATCTTCGTAAGCTGTTATATCTTCTCAACACTTGCAACCATAATTGCCTCTCCTTTTTACGGACTGCTGGCGGATAAGGTAGAAATGATACTGAATCAGAGCCATGGTGAGGATATGACCATACCTCAGCTGATAAAAGATGTTCCAAGAATACTTTTAAGAGAACTGAAAAAACAGATGTTTTTTCTGCCTCTGGCCTTAGTATGTCTGATTATTTCTTTCGTTCCGGTACTAAACCTGATTGCGCCAGTTCTCTGGTTCGGACTTACCGCCTGGATGGGCTGTCTTCAGTACTGTGACTATGCGTATGACAATCACAAAATACCATTTAATTCCATGCAGAGAGACCTGAAAAACAATCCTGTTGCAACCTTAAGCTTTGGAACAGTAATTGCCCTGTCTCTGTCTGTACCTGTTCTGAATATCCTAATACCTCCTGCAGCAGTTTGCGCAGGAACAAAATATTATCTGGAAATACAGAAGAATATTCTTCAGAACATACGCCAAAACAACTAGGAGTTGCAATGTATACATTATCTGGAGTATCCGCAGGAGCAGGCGTTGGAGCAGCCCCTTCTCTAACAATTTCAAAAGTCAAAAATACAAATTCGACAGATGAAATTTTTGCATATGATGTTGAAACAGAGATCGACAGATTTAATAAAAAATCATCTCGTTTTGCGCAGAAGCTTCTTCAGATTGTTAATCCTGCAAAAGATTCGGTTCGAGATCTGCTTGGTGCTACAGCTGGTTTCATAACCTCAGCTGACAACAAAATTGAAATTCTCGAACTCATAAAGCGAGGCTGTTCTGCAAGCATGGCCGCAAGAACAGTGCTTTTTGAGAATCTAGATAACTTTTTTAAAATAGAAACAGATATAAAAAACGATA